>JBBPYM010000157.1:0-5622 GCA_038199905.1 Chitinophagales bacterium
AATACCTTCAACCAGAAGGGGCAAATGTTTTCGGCTGTGCCTTACCGTGGGTACATCATGAAACTCACGCAACAAGGCAAACTGGAACCGGTAGCCAATGGCCTGCGGTCACCGAACGGCCTGGGTTTCGACCCGGCCGGGAACCTGTTTGCCAGCGAAAACCAGGGCGACTGGGTAGGCACCAGTGCGCTATACCACATTGAAGCGGGTAAATTTTACGGTCATCCCTCCAGCCTGGTCTGGGACATTGGATACAACCGCGGGAGTCCCTATGAGATCCCTATTGACGAACTCGATAGAAGACGTACAAAAGCCAGCGTGCTCTTCCCGCATGGCATCATCGCCAATTCGCCCACGCAGCCACTGTGGGACGATACGAAAGGTAAGTTCGGACCGTTCGCGGGGCAACTGTTTATCGGGGAAATGAACCAGGGGCGGATCGTACGCGTGATGCTGGAAAAAGTGGGCGAGACCTGGCAGGGTGCGTGTACGCCGTTTATAACCGGTAAGGGGTTGCGAAAAGGAAACAACCGCCTGGCCTTTGCGCCGGATGGCAGCCTCTGGGTAGGACAAGCGCAGGAACAGGGATGGGCGGGTGATGAAGGCATCCAGCGCATCGTATTTACGGGCAGGGCACCCGTCGAGATTACGTCAATGCACCTGGTCAAATCCGGTTTTGAACTCACCTTCAGCGAGCCGGTCAACGAAGCAGCGCTGGCTAAACTGCTCAACTTTAAATGCAAACGTTATTTCTACGAATACCATAAAAAATACGGCTCCGACCAGTTCGGGGTACAGAAGATACCCATAACTAGCTGCAAGGTATCGGAGGGGGGTAAGAAGGTGTCGCTGTTGTTAAAAGACCTGGCACCGGGTTTTATTTATGAGCTCAACCTCGCAAATATTGTCTCGAAGAAAGGCCAGCCATTGGAAAACACGCTAATTTGCTATACCCTGAATACCCTGAACCCTCAATAAGGTATGAGGTATCAGGTATGAGGTATGAGTGTATGAAGTATGAATGTACTAGTGACAGCGGTATGCTTGGACTGTAAACGACAATCTTACCCCATACCCCATACCCATACCCATACCTTTTTCATCCTCACTTCACAACGATAAGCTTTTTGACAAATGATCCTTTTTTTGTTTCGGCCCTGATTAGGTAGGTTCCAGGGCGGAGCAGGCCTACTGCTAAATTGTATGAGCTCGAATTGTCAGTAAGAACATGTTTTTGTAATATTTGTCCTTCCAGGTTTGAAACGGTTATCACGGCACCCTTTGCATTAGTTCCGAAATAAATAGTTGCTTTATTAATTGCCGGGTTAGGGACAATTGAAAAAACCCCGGAATTGATTATTTCCACTTTACGGGTTACCGTATATGCGAATGAGCCATCTTTGTCGTTTACTCTTACCCGGTAAAAATTATCGTTCTCTAATGGATCGGGATCGTTAAAATTGTAAGCGTTGTTGTTTAATTCACCTGCCGGAACTGCCCCTATTTTTGTCCAGGTTGAGCCATCGGGACTGCGCTCCACCTCGAAGTGTGTTGTGTTTAATTCATTAGTTGTTGCCCAGTCTACCATCACTGTTCGACCTTTAAGTTTTGCTGAAAAGTTGTTGAGGGTCAATGGTAAAACACTGTTAGATACGATAAAAAATGACCTTGATATAAAGTCGATTTTAATATTTGAATTTACCAGCGCTACCTGGCTAATTCCTCCACAACCATTTGTTAGCAGGATATCGTCTACAAACCATCCATCATAAGTTTGGAATTCCTCGTTGAAACCATTGGTCTGAAATCTAAACCTTATCTTAACCTGCTTATTATTAAATGATGATAGGTTAATTATAGATTGGGTAAAACGTCCGTTATTACTGGTTCCTGTGGAATAACTAGAACCAGTAAACGCGAAAGTGTTGGGTTCCGGTGCGTTGGCATTAAGTAGACTGTTGTAACCATTTTGCATAAAGTAAGGTGCCGCATCGATCCAGGTAGTACCATTATCAGGAGAGATCTCAACTTTGCCCCCGTCAAGGTGGTTTTCAGTTTCATAAAGGTGCCAGAACGATAATATAGACAGATTTCCAGGCACATATGTTCCCGATGTTAGTGTAAAATTAGCTGCTGAAGAAACGTCGGCAGCATGCCAGGCACGGGTTGCACTATAGGAATTAGTTTGTGAGATTTGCCAGTTGGTATTTCCGGATATCCTGTTAGCATTGAATCCGCCAATAAGGTTTGTTTCCCTATCGTCATTTATTGGTTTCGATAAAGCACATCCTGTGGCCGTGGCTTTTAGGGTAACCGTTAGCGTTATAACTTCTTGTGTGTTGGAGAAATTAACAGGTTCAAATTGAATGATCGTATCGTTCAATATTCCTGTACTGCTGTTTACAAAAGCAAAGCCCGGCGGTATTGTCTCCGTGAGTAAATAAGGAGTAACCGGTACCTCGCACTGGCAGGTTAACGTGGTGGTGTAGGTGACGTTGGTGCCTGAGTTTATAAGCAGCGGTACTGCTGACCTGTTGATGTCAATGCCGGATGGCACATCGAAAGCCGCAACCTGGTCAGCCGTGCTTGTTGAAAGCCCCTGGCCGGCACTGTAGCCCATGCCTCGGCGTGCAAATGCCTTCCAGATATCACATTTATGCCTGCTATTATATAAAATAGAATCAGCGGCTAGTATCGCGTTCCTTGCATCGAGAAATCCTGGGCGACAAGGCTGAAGTTTCATGCCTTCGATTACAAGCTTCAGGGCAATCACGTTGCCGCCGGATCCATTACTGTTGTAGAGATCAGGAGTTATGGATCCTTCATGTTGAATGATGTTCCAGGTCATATCCCACAAGGCAGAGCACCATATCTCTCCTATGTTATGCACTTCACCGTTACCCAGCGTGTTGCCATCCATGCCTGCATAGGTCAATGTGTCTATTTGCATGTCTGTAGAATAGCGAACCCTGCGTATTCCGTTTCCGGTTACAGGCTGGTTACCCACGTATGTTCCTACTGATCGGGGCTTTCTGCCATCAGTAGCTTGAGCGTTCTGCCAGTTGGTAGTGAGCATTAGCGCCATATAATCACTCCAGCCTTCACCTCCCTGTTCTGCATTACTTAAACAGCTTGAATTAGTTCTGCCACCGGTTAAACGGTTTGATATACCATGGCCATATTCATGGGTGATAATTCCATTATCAAGGTCGCCATCATAAAGCATACCGGTAGTGATGGTCATAGTTACGTGATTTGATAATTCAGTCGCAATTGCATCACCATCATTCTTTGAAATCATAACACCAGGTATGGTTATCTGGTTATCAGTTCCTCCCAAACCGATGGGGGCTCCGGGTACATTGTTTACGATGATCACACCCATTGCACCGGCTTTCTGTGCGGACCGCATTTTAGTTGTAAAAGGACAACCACCGCGGTTTATAAGTACTATTCTTCCGTTTACAGCTATTGTGGGAAATTTTGAAGAGTCGCACGCATCATGGGTTCCAGGTGTTGTAACATCATTGTACAAAGCCACCTGTGCTGAAACCGGGCCTTTTTTATACAACCTGTTGTTAAGGCTAAAACCGCTTTCTGTTGCGAGATACCTGTTAGCAACGGAAGCTGGCGCATGCACCTCTACAATGGGTGGTCCCGACCATAAATACATTTGCATTCTGCCACTACCGCCATCAGGCGGCGTACTGAAATTTGCATTGTCGGTACCCAGCCCATCTTGCGCCTCGGCTCTTACATAATCGTTTCCTGACCCACCTCTTCCTAAATTGTCTGATTGAAAATTTCCAGCATTTTCGTTAAATCCATACTGGTAAAATACGTCATGAATAATATTGTTCCAGTAAAAAAGGTTTACGATCCCAAAATCCCTGTTGGCTGAATCAAATGGCTGAATGGCAAAGTTGGGTTCTACGCCGAAGTTCACCGAAGGCGCAGCAGTAGATGAGGTTACTGCCCTCCCCGGAGAATTTGTATTGGCACTGTCCTCATATGCATAAACATTATTTCCTCTTGTTATTGAATAATTTGTAAACCCGTCAAAATGCCAACCATATGTGCCTGCGTTATTTGTTAAACCTGCCTTCAACCATGGATTGTTTTCAACGGCGGCACCGCCTTCATTGGTGTTCTCAAATGGGAAAGGCACAACCAGGTAAGAAGCATTTTGAACGTTAGGCGGCGCAACTGATGCCGGGAAGCGACCATTTCTTTGGTCACCATATAGTTGAGACCATTTATACGCTGCTTTGTAATCAATATGCTCCCGTAGATTTTGGAGATTACGGGGCACCTCGTCTGAAGCCGTTGCCTTTTCATGCACTGTCCAATTGTCCTTATTCACAATTTCCCCTGTGAGTGCATCTACGCGAACATTCCACCAGTTATTAGACTTTTCGACATCGATACTTACGTTCCACGACAAGTGAATCTTTCCTGAATCATCCTGCGCCCACAACAATTCAGTTTCTATCTCCTTTGTTGATAGTTCTTCAGCCAAGAAAATAATCTTCTTATCTTTTTTAAAATTATTTCTTTTTGTTTGAAATGGGGAATACGGCCGCAGGTTGAGATGATGAGCCGCATTCAATACTGCATTACCCGCTTCAATTAAAGGAGTATCATTTCCCTTAAAGTCAGTCGCTGGATCTAGAAATTTGCCGGAAGAGTATAATAACCTGTCATCTTTGAAGGCAAGTGAAATTACCATGTTGAATATCTTTATGCCCTTAAAAGTCTGCTGGATATATACGTATTCTATGCCGGTATTTTCGTCTTTATAATTGCTGTTGACTACATAGTTGTCTACGTCATCCTTTGTTATTCCAATTGATTTCAGATTTCTCTGCATCAAACTCTTTATCTCTTTTGCTGAACTTTGGCTAAACAACAAAGTATTGGTTGCAACGCAAAAAATAAGAAGCAGTATCCGTAAATAGATAGCGTTTATTTTCATAATGATTTTAGATGGATAAAAGCAGGATGGAAAAATTATAAGACCAATCACATTACAAAGGAATACTGTTTGCCGGGTATTTGACCGATCTTATTTTGATAAAAAAACGGCCAAATATCAAAAGTTAATCGCTATCTGCTTCAACAGGATATTCTTTAAATCGAAAAAGCCGGGACAGGCCCGGCTCTCGAAAAACATATGAAATTTTGTACGAGTGTTATGAAGTATCAAATGGCAATCATCCTTCAGCTAAGAATGCGTTATGCTAAACTTTTAAATAAACTCAAATATGTAAATAATTAAAGCCTTAGGCGATAGCTGACAGCTAATTCCTGCTGTTCAGTTTTGACAACAACCGTAGTATTTCCAGGTATAACCACACGATCGTAACGATTAGGCCAAAAGCACCATACCATTCCATGTACTTGGGAGCTCCCATTGCAACGCCCTTTTCTATCCTGTCAAAATCCAGGATAAGATTTAACGCGGCTATGGCTACCACAACTAGAGAAAAAACAATGCCCAGCGTACTACCTTCATGAAGAAAACCGATTTCAATATTAAAAAACCGCAATCCAATGCTTATCAGGTAGAATACAGCAATGCCCATCGTAGCAGTGATGATAACGGATTTAAACCTTTCCGTA
>JBBPYM010000158.1:0-2824 GCA_038199905.1 Chitinophagales bacterium
AAAATTGATACTGCAATCTAGCAGAGAAGAACAAATAGCAATAACGTGTTTTCACGGTATTTGAACGGTGCTTTGTTAAAGAGGTAGCTTACCATCACAAATAATATGTAATATATTTTAGTTTGAAACCTGACAAGATCATCAGTCTGTCCAGGGAAGACTTGTGGCGTTGTCCATTGTTTAGACATGCAACCCCACGTTCTCATGCTCCTCTTGTTTGTCCGCCACTTAAATTCTCATCTACATAAAACGGGCTACCCTCATAAACGATCATGACAACACAGGATCGCATTGCGGCTGAATGTACACGACCTGGAACACAGGCTGAATCATAGCATTGTAAATCATGATTAAATACTAAATTAATTATCAGGTATACCAGGATAAATCCGCAGGAATATCCTTTTTAAATATTACATTGTACCGTCTCTCTATGAAATGTTTTTTTTGCAGCTTCAGTAACGACTTTGTTTTTCTTAAAAACATTGTGCGGCGTTGTATTATTTAAGATCGTTATATCTGTTAGCGAATTAAAAATAACGCCCTCTGGATATTTGGCAAAAATTAACGAAACTGCATCCTGCCTGACGAAAACTTTATGAAGTTTATTTGTATGGAATTTAACCTGTAACATTCATGCAATCCCGCATTAATATGAAACAAAATGGCCGGTTCATTTTTATTTTTTCCCTGGCTATTTTCCAGATGCTTTTCATAAGTGCTTCGGCACAAATTGAGCAGCCATCGAAAGGAATAAGAATTTTCTTAAAGAATGACGAGCTGCATGAGCTCGCCCTTGAATTACAAGCGAACGGCGAATACAAAATCTCTACAACCGGAACTGATCCATACTTATTTACTGAAGAATTTACTGAGCCGATTCCGGCAGATCATTATATACTATCCTTTGAATATTTTTGCCCAACCTGGTTAGATCACCTTCAAATCTTTTTTGCCGCACCTGTTGATGAAAACAAAAGTATACATACAGAACTAGGCGTAAGCGAAGGCTGGACCACGTTTTCACTTGATGTAAAGGACCAAATCAAAGGTTGGGGTAAGAAAGGCGACTATATACGTTTCGACTTTGGAAGCGCGCCGAATTATCGCATGCAGGTGAGGAACATAGTCTTTAGGCAACCCACAACAAAAGAATCAGCTACTGCCGCTTCGAGAGAAAAAAACAAAGTGAAAAATGCCAGGATGGTAACACAACTGGAGAACTACCTTAATGAAAACTATCCTGATTCCATTACAGATGTAGCTGTAGAAGAAAAAAAGGTTTTAGTAAAAACAAAAACACATCCTGGCAAAAATCTTTACCTGGCAGAATTGCCGCTTTACAAGGATATCACGGAAATGCACATGTTCGATCATATCATTATGCTGCCCCCCGGTAAAAAAGATGCCACTACAAGTATAGAAAGATTTGTTCGTTCCGGTGATAAAAACTATGACCGCCTTTTATCAAAATGGGTTATTGTCGAAATAAGGGGTAATAAATATAGTCTTGCATCCCATGCACGATACCCTGACAAAATAAAATCATTGTACGATCTTCCGGATGAAAAACCATGGAACAAAAAAGGCATTGGTGGTTTCAGCGCGGGTGGAAAAGCACCAGCATATGACCTGGACTCATTGAATATTTCCAGTGTAACTATAAATATATGGATCACCAGATTCATACATGCTGTTGCGTCTGAAACTACCATGCCTTATAACTTTAACGGCAAGAACTATTTTATAGACCGAAAGGCTGTGGAGGGTCTGGACAAAACGCTGCAACTAACTGCCACCAGGCAGATCATTGTTTCAGCAATTATTTTAATAGGAAAAGCTTCCACAGTACAGGACAAAGAAATCGGAAGAATATTTGAACACCCTGATTTTGATCCGGCAGGCATCTATAGCATGGCCAATGTTACATCGGCAGAGGGCGTTGAATATTATGCCGCTATCATGGATTTTCTTGCGGCACGTTATAGCAGGCCTGACAAAAAGTATGGGCGCATTCATCACTGGATCATGCATAATGAAGTGGATGCTGGCTGGGTATGGACAAATATGGGAGAGAAACCTCCGCTGCTCTTTATGGATGATTATATAAAATCTATGCGGTTAGTTTACAACATTGCAAGAAAGTACAATCACCATTCAAAAGTATTTATTTCCCTAACGCATTATTGGACATGGACCGCCGATCGTCATTTCTATCATCCAAAGGAATTATTGGAAATTCTTTTACAATACTCAAAAGCTGAAGGAGATTTTGACTGGGCCATAGCGCAACATCCATATCCTGAATCTTTATTTGAGCCTAAAAGCTGGTTAGATAAAAAGTGTGATTTCACTTTCAATTCTCCGCTCATAACGTATAAAAATATTGAAGTGCTGAATGCCTGGGTAAATCAGCCCGCGACCTTTTACCTTGGCAAGTTAAAGCGTGTTATTCATTTGTCGGAGCAGGGCGTTAACTCCTTGGACTACTCCGAAAAGAATTTACAGGAGCAGGCTGCAGGGATGGCTTATGCGTGGAAGAAAATTAAAAATCTGGAAAATATTGAGGCATTCCAGTACCATAACTGGATGGACAACCGAGGTGAAGGTGGCTTGCGTATTGGCTTACGTCGTTTTCCAGATGATGAAACAGATCCCGCAGGTAAAAAACCGGTTTGGAATGTTTACAGGGATATGGGAACCGACAGAGAAGAGCAGGCTTTTGAATTTGCAAAAAAAATTATTGGAATTGATAATTGGGATGAAGTAATTTATAAAGGTGAGATTGATTAGAGAGGATGATCAGTAGGTTGCTGAAAGCACT
>JBBPYM010000159.1:0-9404 GCA_038199905.1 Chitinophagales bacterium
AAGGTGAAGGTGGTGCGTTCAAAAAGAAAGAAGACACGCACAGAATGGCTGAGGCTAATAAGGCCTTTTCGCATTTTAGAATTTAATTGTAAGCTCAGAATGTTTTTAAAACCACCTTGTCAATAGGTGGTTTTTTTATGCTCTAACTTTTAGTAAAACCGTGAATATGGATTAACAAAAAGATCCATATACAACAAGATCCGCTGATTAGCGGATCCTATCTTTATAACAATTTTGGTGAATTCGACTAAATTAAATCACAGTTCTTTAATTTTAAGATTTCTGAACCATACCATGCTTCCATGTGATTGCAAGGCTATTTTTCCTTTTCGGGTTTTCGCAAATCCCGGCATTGACCGAAATTTGCTGCCTGCGACCAGTTTATCCCAGTTTTCATCCCACATAGTTGTAGACACGACATTGATCCCATTTAAAAATAAATCAAGCTTGCCATCATTCAAAGTTATCTGAGCCTGGTTAAATTCTCCCAGCGGGCGAACGCTTTCCTTATTTACCGGAATTAGATCATAAAGGTCCCCCGCACGATGCCGTGGGTTCTTGGCATCTGAATGACCATTGTTATCAATGATCTGCATTTCAGGACCTGTATAATAAGTCTGTTTGTATTTTGAAGTATCTTCATTCACGTCAAACAAAAGACCGCTATTCCCTTTTGGGGCGATTTTCCATTCAAATCTAAGGTCGAAATTTTTATACTCTTTGTTGGTCACAAGGTCACGATCATGAAGCTTCTTTTCATCTGTTGTATCGTAATACAAAGTACCATCAGCTACTTTCCAGGAGGGACCCGGGGAAGTACGACCGTAGCTGTGCCATCCTTCGGCACTTTTTCCATTAAATAGCAATTTCCAACCTTGCCTTTTTTCCTTTTTGCTTAAAGAGTTTAGCGAAGTGGCTGACTCAGTTTTGGAAACACTTTTCTGGCTGCTACAGCCCAATGTAATTGCAACAATGATCAATAACAAAAAGTGATTTTTCATTAATTGTTTTTTAGTAATAGTACATATTTTACCATTTTCGTTGCGTCTTCTTTAGATATCGTAGGATGTGGAGTCATTGCAATCGGACCCCAAACGCCACCTCCGCCATTTATTACTTTACCTGCCAGCATTTCGATGGTTTTATCGTCTGATGTATATTTATTGGCAACATCCCGATAGGATGGACCAATTAATTTTTCTTCAACCTTGTGGCAGGTAAGGCAATCAGATTTTGCAACCAATTCAAGACCGGCGACGTAATCAGGATTCTCTGTTACATCCTGAACCGCAGGAGGCGTAACTGGAGTAGCCGCATTAGTATCTCCTGGCGTTGAAGCGCTGTTGTCTTGATTGCCACAAGCATATGCCATCACTGATAGCGAAAAAATTATAATGATTTTTTTCATTTTATTCTTTTTTATGATTAAGATATTAAAGCAAATCTCCGAAACAATTTTAATCCAACCCTAAAATAGCCCGATTAAATTTTTCATCAGAGCCCGTGCCGGCGAAATCATCAAATGCTCTTTCAGTAACACGGATGATATGATCCTTGATAAAGGGTGCCCCCTCTTTTGCACCATCCTCAGGATGTTTAATACAGCATTCCCATTCAAGTACAGCCCAACCCTTAAAGTCATACGCTGTAAGTTTACTGAAAATTGATTTGAAATCAACTTGTCCATCCCCTAATGAGCGAAAACGCCCGGCCCTGTTAATCCAGCTTTGGTAACCCCCATAGACTCCTTGTTTTCCTGTTGGGTTGAATTCGGCGTCCTTAACATGAAACATTTTAATGCGGTCATGGTAAAAATCTATATAAGTGAGGTAATCCAGGCATTGCAGAACAAAATGACTTGGGTCGTATAACAGGCATGCCCTTGCATGTTGGTTGACTTTCTCCAGGAACATTTCGTATGTTTCCCCATCATGCAGATCTTCCCCGGGATGAATTTCAAAACAAAGGTCAACACCGTTCTCATCACAGGAATTCAGTATTGGCAACCATCTCTTTGCCAATTCATTAAAGCCGGTTTCAACCAGCCCGGCAGGCCGTTGTGGCCAAGGGTAAACAGTATGCCATAACAAGGCACCGCTGAACGTACCAAGGGCATTCAGTCCCAAATTGCGGGAAGCTTTTGCAGCATAATGAAGCTGCTGAACTGCCCATTCAGCCCTGGCTTTAGGATTACCATGCACTTCTTTAGGTGCAAAGCCATCAAAAGAGGCATCGTATGCAGGGTGGGACGCAACCAACTGCCCTTGTAGGTGACTACTAAGTTCAGTAATTTCTAAGCCACACTCATTGATAATGCCTTTAAATTCATCTGCATAGGTTTTGCTTTCGGCTGCCTTCTGCAGGTCTATACAGCGACTGTCCCAGGTAGGTATTTGAACTCCTTCAAATCCCAGGCTTTTGGCCCATTTACAAATGCTTTTGAGTTCGTTGAACGGGGGCTGGTCACCCATGAACTGGGCTAAAAAAATTCCAGGTCCTTTTATTGTTTGCATATGGTATATTTTGAAATTTAGTTATGAAAGAGTAGATCTAAATGGCATTTGTCTATATTGTAAAGTCTGTCCATTTCTCATTGCTTTTTCCGCTCTTCACCACATTTTCTATAAAAGCCATTCCACGAATTCCCGATTCTACCTCCGGAAAATCCAGCCATTCCGCTTTTGCAGGGGAATTTTCTTCCTGCGCTCTAACGCTCAAAGCAAAATTTCGGTATAGATTAGCAAAAGCTTCCAGGTAACCTTCCGGGTGACCAGCGGGAGTGCGTGTGTTGTGCTTTGCATACGAACTAAGGTAGGGATTTCCAGTGCGAAGTACCTCAGAAGGCATATCCAGTCGTTTCAGCAACAATGTATTAGCATCTTCCTGTTGCCATTCAAGACCTCCTTTTTCTCCAAAAATTGAGATTCTGATATTATTTTCTTCACCTGATGCAACCTGGGTTGCGTATAACAATCCACTCGCGCCGTTATCAAATTTCAGTAACACGCTGCCATCATCATCAAGTTGTCTTCCCTCCACAATCGTGTTCAGATCTGCACACAGTTTAGTTACACGCAACCCACTCACATACTCTGCCATATTAAAGGCGTGAGTACCAATATCGCCCATGCATCCAGCAATACCGCTTTTAGATGGGTCCGTTCGCCAGGTGGCCTGTTTATCATTCGTGCCTTCTTTAAATTCGCTTAGCCAACCCTGAGGGTAAGCGACATAAACTTTTCTAACATTGCCTATTGTGCCATTTGCCACCAACTGCTTTGCTTCCTTTATCATTGGATAACCAGTGTAAGTATGTGTCAGGCAGAACAATTTTCCAGTGGCCTTAATTATCTCCTTCAGTTGCTTAGCTTCTTCCAAATCAAAGGTCATGGGCTTATCTAACACAACATGAAAACCATTTTCAAGCGCCATTTTAGCAGGTGCAAAATGCACGTGATTAGGCGTAACAATACTCACAAAGTCCATCGCTTCACCTACTGGAAGCTCTTTTTCTTTCAATATCATTTCTTCATATGAGCCATAAACCCTGTCTTCCGGCAGGTACAACATCTCACCACTTAGTTTAGACTTGCTGGCATCACTGCTGAAAGCTCCACAGACCAATTCAATTTCTCCATCCATTAATGCAGCTATGCGGTGCACCGCACCAATGAACGCATCTTTGCCTCCGCCTATCATACCCATCCTCAATTTTCTTTTCATAAAAGCGTTTGTTAATTACTTATTGTTGAGTAAACGAAGAATAATGTTAAAAATAAAAAAATTACATTTAGAAATGTAATTTTTATGTAAAGTAACATGAAATGATATCCTTAGATAGCTTGGCGAGGGATTTCTGTTTATTAGCGCGGGTAAATTATAACAGAGAAATACGAATTTAATAAACCTTTATAACAAAACATTTGTAACTTTCAGCCCTTCAATAACGATACATGCTAGAAAATAAATCACGAAGGCTTGCTATAAAGAATATTGTCGCAGGCACCGCGGCAATCGGCGCTTTACCAGGTCTGTCTCTCGCAACCGATCATATCTCCAAAAGTAAAACTACTACATTGAAAGGTAATATTAACCACTCCGTTTGTCGCTGGTGCTACAGTTCTATTCCTTTAGAGGAATTTTGCCAGGCAGTAAAGAACTTGAACTTTAGCGCAATTGATTTGGTTGGCCCAAAAGACTGGGATATGCTAAAAAAATACGGCATCTACTCCTCGATGTGCAATGGCGCGGACCTTGGCATACCCAAAGGCTTTAATGATAAGCAATACCACGCCGCATTGGTAAAAGGATTTACTGAAATGATTCCCCTTGTTGCAAAAGCCGGGTACAAAAATCTTATCTGTTTTAGTGGCAACAGGAATGGAATTCCTGATGATGTTGGGTTAAAAACCTGCGTTGAAGGTTTAAAACAAATTATGTCCGTTGCAGAAAAAAACAATGTTATTATCCAGATGGAGCTGCTAAACAGCAAAGTAAACCATAAGGATTATATGTGTGATAAAAGTGCATGGGGTGTGGAATTATGCAAGCAATTAGGTTCTGAAAATTTTAAGCTCTTGTATGATATCTATCACATGCAGATAGATGAAGGCGATGTTATAAGAACAATACAGAATAATCATCAGTATTTCGGGCACTATCATACAGGCGGTGTGCCTGGCAGAAACGAAATCGATGACACCCAGGAATTATATTACCCTGCTATCATGAAAGCAATTCTTAAAACAGGCTACAAGGGCTATGTTGCGCAGGAATTTATCCCAGCTAAAGAAGACAAAATCGCCTCGCTAAAAAATGGTGTGGAGATCTGCGATGTATAGCTGCTTGTTATTAAATTTATCTATAATATAAATCTATCAGGATTATGGCTGATAATACTTATGATGCTATTGTGATTGGATCAGGAATCAGTGGGGGTTGGGCAGCAAAAGAGTTGACCGAAAAAGGTCTGAAAGTGATCATGCTGGAAAGAGGGCGAAATATTGAACATATCAAGGATTATGTCAGTGCCAATAAAAAGCCATGGGAGTTCCCTCACCGCGGAGTAGGAAGGACCCAGGAAATGATCAAGGACCACCCTGTACTAAAACGGGATTATCCTTTGAATGAGGCAAATGTTGATTATTGGGTTAATGAAAAAGAAAGCCCTTATGTAGAAGTCAAGCCTTTTGACTGGTTTAGGGGCTATCATGTCGGCGGAAGATCCTTGATGTGGGGCCGTCAGAGTTATCGTTTAAGCGACTTTGATTTCGAAGCCAATGCCAAGGACGGTATCGCAGTAGACTGGCCTATCCGGTATAAAGATATTGCTCCATGGTATAGTTATGCCGAAAAATTTGCCGGAATCAGTGGTACAAAAAACGGGCTGCCACAGTTACCCGATGGAGAATATATGCCGCCAATGGAAATGAATTGCGTGGAAAAAGATGTTGCTCAAAGAATCAAGGAACATTATAAGAACGCCAGGGCGATGATTATCGGACGTACGGCAAATATTACGGTGCCACATAACGGCCGCGTAAATTGTCAATACCGTAATAAGTGTTCACTGGGTTGCCCGTTTGGCGGCTATTTCAGCACCCAATCTGCAACACTGCCCGCTGCTGTAGCAACTGGAAACCTGACCTTACGCCCCTTTTCCATTGTTACCCAGATATTATATGATAAGGATAAAAAGAAGGCCAAAGGTGTTCAAATTGTAGACGCAGAAACTAACAAGACTTATGACTTCTTTTCCAAAATAGTTTTCGTTTGTGCTTCGGCGATGAATTCAACCTGGGTATTGATGAATTCTGCCACTGATATCTGGCCAGATGGACTGGGTAGCAGCAGCGGAGAATTGGGCCACAACCTCATCGATCATCATTTTCGCGCCGGTGCATCCGGTAAAGCAGAAGGTTATGATGACAAGTATTATTTCGGCCGTCGTGCAAATGGTATCTACATTCCCCGTTATAGGAATTATAACGGCGAAAAACGTGACTATATAAGAGGATTCGGATACCAGGGAAGTGCAAGCCGCAGCGGTTGGGGCCGGGAAGTGGCTGAACTTAATATCGGCGCTGAATTAAAAGATGCCCTTACAGAACCTGGTCCTTGGGGAATGGGATTAACAGGGTTTGGTGAAACATTGCCTTACCATGAGAATAAAATATTTTTGGATAAAACAGTAAAAGACAAGTGGGGTTTGCCAGTGTTAGCCGTAGACGCAGAAATAAAGGATAATGAGAAGAAGATGCGGAAAGACATGATGGAAGACGCTAAAGAAATGTTAGAAGCGGCAGGACTTAAAAATGTAAAAACCCATGATCCGGGTTATACGCTCGGCGCCGGCATTCATGAAATGGGTACTGCACGCATGGGTAAAGATCCAAAGACGTCGGTAGTGAACGGGAACAACCAGGTATGGGACGCACCAAACGTTTTTGTAACGGATGGCGCCTTTATGACCTCCGCAGCCTGCGTAAATCCATCACTTACTTATATGGCCATGACAGCACGAGCCGCAGAGTATGCAGTTTCTGAACTGAAGAAGCAAAATCTTTGATTTTGACACTGAGGAAGTATCGCTAATTCAATAACCATCTGGAATAAAGTTTAATGTTTTTATATGAATAGAAGAGAAGCCATTTCCGCAGTATCGCTCTTATTGGGTGGTACACTTGTTGGTTCAAATCTTTTTTTATCGGGCTGCAAAAACCCTGATACAAAAGTTACTGAAACTCTTGCTTTTGACCAGGATAAGATTGCTCTTCTGGATGAAATTGGCGAAACAATTCTCCCTGCCACCTCATCACCCGGGGCCAAAGCTGCTAAAATAGGAGAGTACATGCAGGTAATCGTCACAGATTGTTACGAAGAGAAAAACCAGGAAATCTTTATGGAAGGGCTCGCGAAAATTAATGCAGCGTCCAGCAAGAAATTCGACAAGTCCTTCCTCGAAGCCGCTCCGCAACAAAGGCAAGCCTTACTGGTAGAACTCGATAATGAACAGAAGGAGTATATGAAGAAAAAAAAGACAGATGAGCCGTCTCATTATTTCCGCATGTTAAAAGAATTGACTTTGTTGGGATATTTTACATCAGAGATTGGCTGCACCCAGGCACTCAGGTATGTTGATGTACCTGGAAAATATGAGGGTTGTGTTGACTACAAAAAAGGTGATAAAGCCTGGGCTTAATAACAATGAATGAGCTGAATATAGTCCGCTTTCGGTAATTACAATAAACAAATGGCCATCATGCATAACGTATGATGGCCATTTCGATTTTACCTGAGTTAACTTTTATGATTCAATTTCGCTTTTTTCGTCTGACTCCGGATTGGGAACTTCTGTTTCAGCAGAAGACGTTTCTGGTTCTGTCACCGGCACTGTTTCATCACTGGTCATTGGTTCACTTACAGGGGCTGGAACCGCCTTTTTTAAGGACCTTTTCTTTCCAGCAGTTTTAGGCGCTGCTTTTTTTACGGCCGCCTTTTTAATTGGCGATGCTTTCTTCGGAGCTGCTTTCTTCAGTGCCGCCTTTTTAGCTACCTTTTTCGGCGCTGCTTTTTTAACCGCATTTTTCGGAGCGGCAGCCTTCTTGCCTATTTTTTTTGGTGCTGCTTTTTTAGCTACCTTTTTTAGGGCAGCCTTTTTCGGTGCTGCTTTTTTCGGTGCTGCTTTTTTCGACGCCGCGGTCTTAGCTGCATTTTTCGGTGCTGCTTTCTTCGGCGCTGCTTTTTTCGGCGCTACTTTGTTAGGAGCCGCTTTGGGAGCACTTTTCTTGCTGGGCGCGCTCTTTTTTGCCGGTTGTTTTTTACTGGCCATATTAATTCTGAATTTAATGGTTAGAAATGATAACTAAATTTACGTAAGCAAAATTTAATTACAAATATATTTTGTATTATATACGAATGGAGTTTGTAGTCACCCAAAAATTAGATTAAATCTAATAATGTATATTGATAAACAGAATTACCACTCTATTTGATCAAGTTCAGGATAGTCAGTTTTTATTAACCATAATTCAATACCTTTGCGCACCAATTTATATTCTTTCTGGCTTAACTGGCCAAAAAGGCTGAAAAAAAGAGCTATACCAATGCAGAACAAACTATAGTTCAGTCAAATAAAAGGGTCACATCTTGCAAGTCGCGGGGTTAAGCTGATCATAAATGGAAACAACATATTAGTCATTAATAACTACAAATAAACAAGTCATGGCAGACTTACGATATCAAAGGAATTTTGGAATTGCGGCTCACATCGATGCCGGCAAAACTACTACTACAGAGCGTATTCTGTATTACACGGGAGTTAACCATAAAATTGGTGAAGTTCATGATGGCGCAGCAACCATGGACTGGATGGCTCAGGAACAGGAGAGGGGTATTACTATTACTTCTGCAGCTACCACCTGTTTCTGGAATTTTCCTACCACCCAGGGACAAAAAAATGCCGATAGCAAGCTTTACAAGTTTAATATTATCGATACACCTGGTCACGTGGATTTTACCGTTGAGGTAGAAAGGTCTTTGCGTGTTTTAGATGGTCTGCTTGCATTATTTGATGCGGTAAGTGGTGTAGAACCTCAAAGCGAAACAGTTTGGCGGCAGGCTAACCGGTATAAAGTACCCCGGATCGGATTCGTAAATAAAATGGACCGTTCAGGCGCAGATTTTCTAAACGTTGTGAAACAAGTTAGAGAAATGCTCGGCGCTAAAGCTGTTCCTTTGCAATTACCGATAGGCTCAGAAGAGCATTTTATAGGTATTGTTGATTTAATCACCATGAAAGGAGTTATCTGGGATGAAGAAACCCGTGGTATGACTTTTAAAGAAGTGCCTATACCTGCAGACATGGTTGATGAAGTGAACGAGTGGAGGCAACACCTCATTGAAGCAGTGGCAGATTACGATGAGAACCTGCTAGAGAAATTTTTCGATGATCCAAACACGATTACTGAAGATGAAATTCATGCAGCCATCAGGAAGGCTACAATAGATATTTCTATTGTTCCGATGATTTGTGGATCTTCTTTTAAAAATAAAGGCGTTCAAACGGCGCTCGATGCTATCATCAGGTACCTGCCGGGACCGCTTGATATTGAACCAGTAAAAGGAACCAATCCAGATACGGGCGAAGAAATTACGCGTAAGCCTGACGCGAAGGAACCTTTTGCAGCATTGGCATTTAAGATAATGACAGATCCATTCGTGGGAAGACTTGCTTTCTTTCGCGCATATAGCGGTCGTCTTGAATCAGGTTCATACGTCTTGAATACCCGCACTGGTAAAAATGAACGTATTTCTCGCATCATGCAGATGCATGCTAACAAGCAGAATCCCGTTGATTTTATCGAGGCAGGAGACATTGGTGCGGCAGTTGGATTTAAGGATAT
>JBBPYM010000160.1:0-3498 GCA_038199905.1 Chitinophagales bacterium
CGATAGCGGCATTGAAATTGAAAAGCTTTACTGCCTTAACCCACAAAGACCCCTTCCAGGAGAACCGCCCGGCGAGTTCCCTTTTACACGGGGCGTTCAACAAGATATGTACCGGGGTCGCTTGTGGACTATGCGCCAATATACCCGCCTCAGCACTGCCGAGGAAAGCAATAAATATTACCAGCACCAGATACAGCAGGGACTTACGGGTTTAAGCGTGGCTTTTGACCTGCCCACGCAGATCGGGCACGATAGCGACCACGCAATCTCTGAAGGGGAAGTTGGAAAAGCAGGAGTAGCCATTGACTCCATCGAAGACATGGAAACACTGTTCGACGGCATAAAACTGGAAGATGTATCTACTTCGATGGCCATTAACGCAACAGGATTTATCCTGCTAGCCTTTTACGTGGTTCTTGCGAAAAGACAGGGCGCAGATCTGAAAAAGATCACTGGCACTTTGCAAAATGATATACTGAAAGAATATGCCGTGGGAAGCGCCTACATTTATCCGACCAAACCTTCCATGCGCATCATCACCGATATCGTTGAATGGTGTGGTGCTGAAACACCAAAATGGAACACCCTATCCATTTCAGGTTACCATATCCGCCAAGCAGGCAGCACTGCAGTACAGGAAATAGCATTTACACTTAGTAACGGGAAGGCATACGTGAAGGCCTTGCTGGAGAGAGGTCTTGACATCAATGTATTCGGCAGGCGACTCTCCTTCTTTTTGAACGCCCACAACAATCTTTTTGAAGAAGTGGCAAAGTTCCGCGCGGCCCGGAGGATCTGGGCAAAAATTATGAAAGATCTTGGCGCAACGGATGAAGAAGCAATGATGTTGCGTTTTCACGCGCAAACAGGAGAAAGCACATTAACGGCTCAACAGCCACTTAACAATATTTCGAGGGTTACCATACAGGCATTGTCTGCCGTGCTTGGTGGCACACAATCTTTGCATACTAACGGTTACGACGAACCGCTGAGCCTGCACACTGAAGAAGCCGCCCGGATCGCACTGCGGAGCCAGCAGTTGCTGGCTTATGAAAGCGGTGTGGCGGACACCGCCGATCCGCTGGCAGGTAGTTATTTTGTTGAAGCACTAACGGATGAGGTTGAGCAGAAAGTCATGCAGCTAATTAACGCGATCGATGCGATGGGCGGGAGCGTGCAGGTAATAGCACAGGAATTTATGCAGGATGAAATTAGTAAAAGCGCCTTTGAACACCAGCAACAACTGGAGAGCGGTAAAAAGATCATCGTTGGCGTGAATAAATTTGTTTCGGAAGACAATGATTCTGTTCCTGCATTTAAACCAGATGATTCCATCCGTAGGGTGCAGACCGAAAAACTTGAGTCTTTTCGCCGCAGGAGAGATCCTGCAAAATGCGATTCCATTTTACAGGGCCTTAATGATAGGGCCGCCGGAGATGAAAATATTATGCCTGCAGTTATTGAAGCCGTGGAAAATAAATGTACCCTCGGGGAAATAGCAGATACATTGAGGGAGATCTATGGAGAACATAGGCAGCTTTGATGCATGGGCAATGGCACCACCATGATTTAAAATTCTTATAACTCGTTTTTTGCAGCATATAACGTTTAGTGAACATGATCCGTTTTATTAAAACATTCCCGCTTCTTACAATTATTGCTTTCATCATTTCCTCGTGTGGAAGCGCAAAAAAAGTTACCACGCCTGTTGCGCTAAACACCCTGCCGCCGCTGCGGGAATCGGTTATCAATATTCCTTTTAGAATTTTTGCGAAACCATTTTTAACCGAGGCAGAAAACAAAACGCCGCTTCAGTTTACTTCAGTTGGCTGGCCCGATTTTATGCCATCCGGTTGTGATTTCCGGTATAAATACCGTTTTGTTCGCTCCGGCTTTCGGTTCTCTTGCGTAAATAATAAGGCATTGCTGACCATGATCGGGCACTACCAACTGGCAGGCAGCAAAACGGTTTGTGCATTCGGGAAACAGGTTTCACCATGGGTCACTGGCAGCTGCGGTTTTAACCCGGAACCGATGCGGAGGGTAGAGATCAACATCAGTTCCCAGTTCAGTTTTCAACCAGATTATACTATGAGATCGCGGTCTGGTGTTGAAAAAATTACAGCACTCGACAAGTGTTTTGTTACGATCCTCAACTCAGATATTACAAACCTTGTTACAGACAGTATCAGGTCTTCTGTAAATACTTTTGCAAGTTCACTCGATCAAACGATTGCGGGGCTTAATTATGCCCCCATGATCAGCAAGGTAGGCGCTGCGGTTGGAAAAAAGATACCATTGAGCAATTACGGCTTTATAAAAATTAATCCCTCCACTATTCACATCAGTCCTCTTAATTACAGCAGGGATACGCTTTCGTTTATAGCCGGTTTTTCCTGTTTCCCTGATCTTTCATCAGACAGCAACAACCATGTTATCACCAGCTTCCTGCCGCCACTGAATAGTGCAACGCTTAATCCCGGCTTTGTTATTAACGTAAACGCAGCCTATGATTACAGGTTTATAGATACACTACTCACCAGGTTTGTAAAAAACAGGCCTTTCGAACTGGAAGGTAGAACCATCTATGTGCAAAATCTCGCGGTAAGGGGACTGGAAAATAATCGTGTAGAATTAAGATTTGATTTCTCAGGAAGCAAGAATGGAACAGTGTATCTAACCGGTACACCCGTACTTGATACGATTAACCAGGTAATTTCAATCCCCGACCTTGACTATTCTTTACGATCCAGGGACTTTATTCTTACCCTCGGCAAAACCTTTTTCAATCAAAAAATCATCCGCACTATTCGCGAAAAAGCCGTGATAACAATCGGCGATCTCTATCGTTCCAACAAAGCAAGAATGGACAGCGCTTTCAATCGCACCATATCTCCCAACATACTTACAACCGGCACTACCCAGCAAATCTCATTAACAGCAATGGTGGTAAAAAAAGATGATTTTCTTTTCCAGCTACGCGCCCGTGGCGTGATGAATGTAGCAGTGGGGAGATAGCTATCGGCTATCGGCTATCAGCTATCAGCTATCAGCTGGTCCTTGACTGAAGAGAGCATCAAATTAACATGGTATAGTACTTTTGGTTCGCACACAATTGTGTAACTTTTACAACGGCTGATAGCTGAAGGCTGATAGCTGAAGGCTAATAGCTGTCAGCGACGTTTATACATTCGCAGAGTCAATATTTATCGTTACTTTGACCGGATATGATATTACCTTGTTTATCGATAGCTCCCACAGATAGTATGGGTAAAGGTGTTTTTACCACCGAGAATCTAGCGAAAGAGACCGTAATAGAAATAGCGCCGGTGCTCGTTATGAGCATGGAGGAAAGAATATTGATCGATCAGACTTTATTACACGACTACATCTTCGAATGGGGACCGGACAGCAAACAATGCTGCATGGCCCTGGGATATGTGCCCATTTATAATCATTCTTATAAAAGTAATTGTGAATACGAAATGGACTTCGATA
>JBBPYM010000161.1:0-5114 GCA_038199905.1 Chitinophagales bacterium
TCTTCCAGTATTAGTGCCGGTGGCAGCCAGGGTCCTAAAAAGGCTTTCTAGGCAAAAACATGTTCGCGCACATCGAAAGTTTTGGCTTTAAAAATTAAAGTCAATACCTGACAGTGATGGTTTGTGAATTCAGGCTGGTCGGGTAATACTCACCTCCTGCCATCAACCATACCTGGTAATCTTTTCTTTTGGAAATGGTTGCCAAAAACCTTTGCTGGCTTGATGACAAAACAAAAGGCTGGTTATTTACAAGTGTTTCCGCCGACATGGCACTCTTTGGTTAATCGTTGTGTAAATATATACCTGCAAAATGGCCGGTTCGATTTGATATTTATAAAATGAATTAAACAGACCCGACTTCTAAATTGCCGGCAAAAGTTAAATCAGGAAATTGATGGTTACTAAGGTCGACTCATCAGCCAGTCGGCGACCCTCGAATTAAAATCATCCAGGTTTTCCCAATGAAAAGCATGCCCTGAGGCAGGGTATAGAAATAAGTCACTGCCAGGTATAAGCGCAGCAACTTCTTTTGACATCCAGGCTGGCGTAAAAATATCATCTTCACCCCCAATGACAAGTGTGGGTTGAGTAATGCTGTGAAGAAGTTGCAGGGTATTATGCGCCATACAGGCATCAGACTGGGCTTCCAGCGCATGCAGCGGTTGCTGGTTAGGTTGGTTGTTGGCTTCATGCTGGCCTGTAATCATTTCCTGGTATAACCCGTCGTTATCAAAACTTCTTTTACTATAGATAAGTAACTGGATAAATTGCGTAAACTTATCCGGTTCCAGGGAAGATTTAATATGCTTAATATGCTGAAAAACTGCTTCCGCCATGCGATCGCAACGCGCCCAGGTGCACATCAACACCAGCGATCGAACTTTGTCCGGGTGTCTAAGTGCAAGCTGCTGGGCAATGGTACTTCCCATAGAACATCCGATTACGTCAGCCGCCGGAATATTAAGAGATTCTAAAAGCCCGGCATAGTCATCAGCCATTTGCTCAGTGGTATAGGAGCCGACTGGCTTCTCAGAGAGGCCTACCCCACGGTTATCTCCAATGATGCACCTAAAGCTTTGCTGCCAGTAAGCCGCATGTTTTTCCCAGACAGATCCCGGCGCCGTAATCCCCATAATCAATAATAACGGAGCTCCAGTTCCCTGTTCTTCGTAAAAAAGTCGGATCCCGTTGGTTTCAACATATGGCATATTTTCCAGTTTATTTTTTTTCGATAGATAGTGGAAAGAATTACAACAATTTACTTCAAAGATGGCAGCAACTCCTCCCTGATCCACTTTCCGTCATGAAGTGTTACATCATCAGGATTTTCCAGCGCTTCCGGAGCCTCATCTTCGCATATGATCCAACCCTGGAAGTTGATTGCTTCCAGCCACCGGGTTATGGAGACCAGGTCAATTTTTCCTTTCCCCATAAGCGCCCATTCCGGCTCGCCATTCCAGTCCTTGTAATGTACCAGGTTAATCAGCTCTTTATATTGCTTCATTATTTCCAGCGGGTCCATACCTCCATTTCTAATATGCCCCACATCCGGCGTCCAACCAGTAACGCTTGAATCGAGCGCTTCCAGTAATACTTTATAATCTTCCCGTGTGCGCGTGATGGATGAATGCGGCGAGTTGGGATGAAAACTGCAGGGCACACCTTTTTCCATTGCTCTGCGTGATACAACATTTACATTATGCATGAGATGCAGGCGGCGGTCATCAATGTCGTGACGGCCGGTTGGTTTCTGAACCGTGCACAGTATGGCTTCGGGAAAATGCCGGAGTATCTCAATGGCCTTATCTGCCTCCAGCCGCTCCTGCTCCGTCTCTCGTGATTGATTCCAATTTAACGCCAGCGCAATCGCAACCAATTCAATATTATGCTGCTGCAATTTTTCTTTTAACTTTCCCGGATCGCTGAGTTCACCCATCCAGCCATGAATAGGTTCTATACCTGTAAAACCCGCCTGGGCAGATATTTCTATCATATGACCTAACTTGTCCTGATGCGTCCTGCCATCCTGGTTCATAAACCATGTATAAACTTCGGCACCAAATCTAAAAGAGAAATCCTGCATTACTAAATTTTTGCCTAAAGTACGGCTTTCAACCTTTAGCTTTCTGCCAATAGCTGGAAAAATTTATATTCTGCTGCATTTGCTGCCTATTTGTTAATGTTAGGACAAGGAGCGTAATATGAATAGAACCCGTTTAACTTTAATCACAGTTCGGAGTCCGACGAGCTGATAGCTGATAGCTGATAGCTGATAGCTATATATTTTTACTTATTTTTACAGATATAATTCTGATACTGAAGAAGTTTTTCAAAATACTAGGTTTTATCTTATTGCTGCTGATCGGTTCGGTGCTTGTAACTGCCCTTCTTGTAAACATTCCCGCAGTTCAGAATTGCCTGGTTAAAAAAGTAGCAGGCCGTCTCTCAAAAGATCTCAACACTACAGTTAAAATTGATCATATAAACCTCGACCTGGCGTTTTTCAATAAGATGTCACTGGAAGGTACACTGGTAAAAGACCAGCATAAAGACACTTTATTATACGCCGGGCAGGTAAAAGTGCGGCTTTCTGACTGGTTTTTTTTGCAGGACACATTATCCCTAAAATATATCGGGCTCGAAGATGCTTCCGTTTTTATGCATCGCGTAGATTCCACCTGGAACTACAATTTCCTCGTAGATTATTTTTCCAGCCCATCCACCGGCAAAAAAAAGAAAAGCATCAACCTCGACCTAAAAGTTGTAGCGCTAAGCAATATAAACTTTATAAGAAAAGATGAATGGCGTGGTGAAGACATGTTATTCCACGTTCGTGCTCTTGATCTTAACGCGAAGCAACTCAATCTGGCGGAGAAAACCGTAAACATCAACAGCATCACACTGGTGGATCCTTTTTTTTCTATCTACAACTATAAAGGCAATAGGCCGCAACGCAAGCCAGACACATCGCAGAATAACATCGTTGTTAACGACACCACCCTAAAGTGGAATCCTGACGGCTGGAGATTGGCCGTTGGAAATATCAGTATTCAAAACGGCATCTTCAAAACATCTCATCAGTCAGACCGAAAACCTTATTATTATTTCGATGGCTCTAACATTCTTTTCACGGAAATTAACAGCACCTTCAAAAATATTCGCCTTAACAAAGACACTGTTACAACTGATTTATTTCTAAGTACCAAAGAACGCAGTGGCTTTATATTACGATCCCTGGATGCGAGTTTTAAAATGCACCCCCAGGGAATGGAATTCGCCAACCTCGACATTCAAACGAATAAAAGCAGGCTCCGCAATTACTTTGCTATCAACTACGACGAGTTTGATGACATGAGCGAATTCATTGAAAAAGTGCAAATGGTAGGTATGTTGCATAACAGTGAGCTGGAAAGCGACGATATCGCGTTTTTTGCCCCTGAGGTTAAAACCTGGCAGAAACGAATTTTTATCACGGGTAATATTACTGGTACAGTAGCAAACCTCGTCACTAAAGATATAACCGTGAGGGCTGGCAACAACACAGTTCTGAATGGAGATGTCAAAATGGTGGGCCTTCCCGACATAGAGAAAACTTTTATCAATTTCAAGGCTAATGAACTTCGCACAACCTACGCGGACGCGGTGGCTTTTGTTCCCTTGTTAAAAAAAATCACCGAGCCACGGCTAGACAGGATCAAGTTCCTGGAATACAAAGGTTACTACACAGGCTTCCTTCGTGATTTCGTAACATTCGGCACTATCACAACTAACCTGGGAGTGATTGGTAACGATATCATTATGAAACTGCCGAACGAAGGAGGTGCTATTTACTCCGGCACCATCATCACACCCGGGTTTGATATCGGGCAACTGATCGATAATAGCCAGTTCGGCAAAATTGCCTTTAACGGTAAAGTAAAAGGCAAGGGTTACAGTTTTAAAACCTTGCAGGCTGAACTGGACGGTGACATCCAAAGCTTCGAATTCAACGACTACAAGTACAACAATCTCAAAGTAAAGGGAACACTGGCAAAAAGATTATTCAACGGAGATTTTACCGCCAATGATACCAACCTTATTGCTCATCTGAACGGCCTGATCGATTTTAGCTTATCGCAGCCGCAGTTCGATTTTACGGCTACTATCGATCGTTCAAATCTTAAAAGGCTCCATTTCTATAAAGACGATATTGATATTAACGGGCAGGTGCTGTTTAAATTCACCGGCTCAACGATTGATAACTTCCTAGGTTCGGCAAAAATTTTTAACGCTTCGGTTTATAAAGATGGGCAGCGCATTTCCTTTGATTCCCTTACTTTAAAATCGGAGATGGTGGGCAACAGCAAAACCATCATGGTTTTAAGCAACGAATTTGATGCAATGATTGTGGGTGATTTTTCGATCAAAGAATTGCCAAGCGCTTTTCAGACCTTCCTAAATCGCTACTATCCCACCTACATCAAACCTTCACAGAAAAGACCTGACAACGAAAATTTTAGTTTCGTAGTCACCACCAAAAAAATAGACGACTACCTCGGCCTGGTTGATCCGAATATTAAAGGATTCAATTTTACAAGTCTCAGTGGAAGGATAAACCTGCAGAATAACCAATTTGAGCTCGACGCCGAAGTGCCTCAATTCGCTTACAAAAACCTTTCTTTTACCAACGTAAACCTGGTCGGCAGGGGTAACCTGGACACGTTATCGTTAACCACAAAAATCGGCGATGTTTTTGTAAATGATAGCCTGCATTTTCCGGATACGGAGATTAACATCCAGTCTAGCCAGGATTTGTCAAAGGTTGAAATTATCACCAGTGCCAACCAAACCCTGAACTCAGCTAATATCTCTGGCCAGGTTAAGACCTTAAAGGATGGTGTAAGCATACTTTTTAATCCCTCCGCTTTTGATATTAACGGTAAAAAATGGACCATAGACAAAGATGGCGAACTGGTCCTCAGCCGGGAACTTGTATCCACTGACCACTTACGAATTTACAATGATGAACAGGAGATCTACATTACATCAGAACCGTCATCTATTGGCAATAACAATGATCTTAAACTTGCACTGAAAAAAATAAACATTGGCGATTTTTCACCATTTTTTGCAAA
>JBBPYM010000162.1:0-13978 GCA_038199905.1 Chitinophagales bacterium
CAATTGATAGCCACACGAAAGGAGCAGTTGCTGCACACTGCTTCAGTGCATTCATGGATAGATAAAGTGTCTTCTTACCGCCCGGAATACAATAAACCGGTTGTACTTGGTATTCTGTTGTTAACGTTGGTTTTTGGCTATATGGCCAGGCGCGTAAGTTTTGAGTCAGACATGATGAATATGAATTTCATGTCGTCAGAATTGAAGAGGGCGGAAGCCAGGCTCAACGCAGTGAATGCATTCTCCCTGCAATCTGTTTACCTGGTTTCTGAAGGTAAAACATTTGAAGACGCCCTGATTAACAATGAAAGACTGGTCTCAACGATTGAAACACTGAAGAAAGAAGGAGTTGTAAAAAAATATTCAGGTGTTTCCTCGCTAATCATATCTGATGCTTTGCAAAAAAAAAGGATAGCACGTTGGAATAATTACTGGACCCCTGCAAAAAAGCAGTTGTTGATTGACCACCTTGAAACAGCGGGACGAACCCTGAAATACAGAGAAGGAGCTTTTAATAACTTTCAAAATTTACTCAATAAAGATTTCCAGGTAACTGATAAAAAAGCATTGGCCGCTGCCACTAATAACCTGTTGGGCGATTTTATCACAGAAATACCTGGTCATACTACCGTTGTTACCCTCGTAAAAGTTGCTCCTGGTAGACGGTCAGACTTATACAGTGCTTTTGAAAATGATTCCCAGGTAACGGTCATAGACAAACAATATCTTACGTCAAGGTTTGTAGAGATCATCAATGCCGATTTCAACCGCATTGCGCTGATGTCGTCCATACTTGTATTTACGGTATTGCTGCTAACCTATGGGAGGATAGAACTTGCACTGGTATCTTTTATACCGATGCTTATCAGTTGGATATGGATACTGGGTATCATGGGACTTGCCGGCATTCAATTTAACATCATCAACATCATCATTTCAGCGCTTATTTTTGGTTTGGGGGATGACTACAGTTTATTTATAATGGATGGTCTGCTGAAAGAATATAAAACCGGTAGAAAAAATCTTTCATCCTATAAATCTTCGATCTTCTTATCTGCCATAACCACTATCGCCGGCCTCGGGGTATTAATCTTTGCAAAACATCCAGCCTTAAAGTCCATCGCGCTAATCTCAATCATCGGCATTGTATGCGTGGTGCTGATGTCGCAGATACTGATCCCTTTTTTCTTCTCTATCCTGATCAAAAAAAGAGTTGAGAAAAAGCTTTTCCCCTGGACTCTTTTAGGCTTCCTGAAATCCGCGTTCGCTTTTGTCTATTTCATTTTTGGCAGTTTGTTGCTGACGGTGTTGGGCATGTTACTCGTGCGCTGGTATCCATTCGATAAAGAGAAAGGGAAGCTCTTGTACCACAATATACTGTCATCATTTGTCAGGTCCATTATCTATATTATGGTTAATGTAAAAAAAGAAATTTTCAACCCATTGGCAGAGGATTTTTCCCGGCCGACGGTGGTCATTTGTAACCACCAGTCTTTTCTTGATATACTGGCTATGGTGATGTTAAACCCGCGACTAATCTTATTAACCAATCATTGGGTGTATCATTCTCCGGTGTTTGGAGCAGTGGTTCGCATGGCTGATTATTATCCTGTTGCAGAAGGTGCTGAACCGGGTATAGAACATTTGGCCGACCGCGTTAAACAAGGGTATTCCATTGTTGTATTCCCGGAAGGCACACGATCCACAGACTGTAACATAAAGCGGTTTCACAAAGGAGCATTTTACCTGGCAGAAAAGCTGCGGCTTGATATTCTACCGATTATCATTCATGGTACAGGTAACACAATGGCCAAGGGGGATTTTTTGTTGAAGGATGGAAAGATAACATTGAAATTCCTGCCGCGGATTAGGATCGATGATGTCGTTTTTGGTGCTGAATATGCATTACGGGCGCGTAATGTTGGCCGTTACTTCCGGGATGAATATAAAAAACTGGCCTCGGTAATAGAACAGCCATTGTACTTTAAGCAGCAGCTTGTTTACAATTATATCTACAAAGGCCCTGTGCTTGAGTGGTACATGAAAGTAAAGCTGCGGCTGGAAAAAAGTTACCAGCTTTTTCATGACCTTCTTCCGAAACAGGGCAAGATGCTGGATATCGGCTGCGGTTATGGTTTTATGAGTTATATGCTCCATTTTGCCGCTCCTGCGCGGGAAATTGTTGGGATAGATTATGATGAGGACAAAATTGAAACAGCCTTGCATTGTTTCAGCAAAAATGATCGGATTCATTTCAGGCACGCCGATATCAATGCTTTTGAATTTGAAAAGTACGATGCCATCATACTTTCAGATATGCTTCATTACCTGCAGCCGCAACAGCAGCGGCAGTTGATCGAAACCTGTATACAAAACCTGCTTCCAGGCGGCACAATCATCATAAGAGATGGTAACAAGGACCTGGTGAAAAAACACAAAGGCACCCGGCTGACGGAGTTTTTCTCAACCAGGTTTACCGGGTTTAATAAAACATCAGGTCAAGGTCTTTCTTTTTTATCCGGGCAATTGATAAAGGAGATCGCGGGTGCTTATAACTTGCAGTGTACTGAAATTGATGAAACAAGGTATACGTCAAATATGATCTTTGTTATCAAAAAGTAGTGACCGCCCTTTGAGACCTCAAAGCTCGAGCACTATACCTCCGTAAAATCATCAAACAATTTTTATTAGTTTTACTTGTTAAATAAGCAGGGAAGAAACCCGCAGGAAGAGCAAATGAACAATTTCGATATTATAATTATTGGCAGTGGTATGGGAGGACTTGTTTGTGGCGACATACTTAGCAGGGAAGGGTATAAAGTGTGTATCCTGGAGAAAAATAAACAGCTCGGCGGCTGTTTGCAGACCTATGTCCGCGACAGGGTTATATTTGACGCAGGTGTTCACTACGTCGGTGGACTGGATAAAGGACAAAATCTTTACCAGGTCTTTAAATACCTCGACCTTATCGGGCGGCTGAAACTGCAGAAAATGGATATCAACGCTTTTGACAAGATTGTTATCGACAATGATGAAAAGGAATATGTTTACGCCCAGGGCTATGATAACTTTATCAAAACACTGGTAGCAGATTTCCCCACGGAGGAACAAGGAATTCGTGCCTACTGCGACAAGATCAGGGAAGTCTGCAGTAAATTTCCCCTCTACAACCTACGCTCGAATGGTGGATACAATGAAAAAGCAGGTGTAATTGAGATTGATACAAAAGCTTTTATAGAATCGGTGACGGATGACCCTAAACTCCAGGCAGTGCTTGCCGGCAACAATGCATTATATGCAGGACAACCGGGCAAAACACCGTTTTACGTTCATGCGCTGATCTTAAATAGTTATATCGAAAGTTCCTGGAAATGTGTTGACGGTGGCTCGCAGATCGAAAAATACATGGTAAGAAATATCAGGGAACGTGGCGGTATTATCCACCGGCACAGTGAAGTGGTAAAAATTGTAGAAGAGGGTGGTAGAATTACTCATGTGGAGCTTGCCGATGGGAAAAAAATCCATGGTAAAAATTTTATTTCCAACATGCACCCGGTTAAAACGCTCGAACTAACTGATACCGAAGTTATCAGGAACGCTTATCGTAAGAGATTAAATAACCTGGAAAATTCTGTGTCATCATTCACCCTGAACATTGTGCTGAAAAAAAATACATTCAAATATTTTAAGACTAATTACTATTGTCATAATGAAGGCCGGGTATGGACGGTAGCCGATTATACAGAAGAAAACTGGCCGCTCGGATATGCGCTTTTTCTTTCAGCACATTCCAAATCCACTGAATACGCCGAAGGTATGACCGTGATTAGTTACATGAAGTATGACGAGGTGAAGCAATGGAAAAATACTTTTAATACGGTTTCAAAAGAAGAAGACCGGGGTACAGATTACGAAGCATTCAAAACAAGAAAAGCTGAAAAATTGCTTGATAGCGTTGCAAAGAAATTCCCTGGATTGAGAAATTGTATTCAGTCATATTTTACAGCCACGCCGCTTTCCTATCGCGATTATATTGGAAATGATGATGGCTCATTGTATGGCATCGTGAAAGATTATAAGGATCCTTTGAAAACTTTTATCTCTCCACGCACCAAATTACCTAACCTTTATCTTACTGGCCAGAACCTTAACCTTCACGGCATCCTGGGCTCTGCCATGAGTGGAGTTGTAACCAGTTCGGCTGTAATGGGCAACGACAGTATCATTGAAAAGATAAGAAATGCTTAAAAGAAAGAAGTTCTGGAAAAGGGCACTGTATGTTGTTGCCTTTTTCTTTATGTTGATCTGTATCGGTACAATTTACCTTTTCTCGGTTGCCATCGCCCATCCTCCCAAGCCTGCCGATCAGTCTTGCCTGGTATTGCAGCGTGCGGAACCTTCCCCCGGCTTTTATACCTTGAAAAATAACTGGTTCAGGAAGAGTAACAGCGGTTTATACGAGTTATATGTGGAAGGTGAGCCTTTTGAAATGGGTGTTGTGAATGGTAAAATCAGCAAGGAACTGGTGGTGCGGCAGGAGGATCATTTTAGTGAACAGATTAACAAAATGATCCCATCGAAGACTTACCTGCACTTTCTTAAATATTTTATTGGATGGTTTAACCGGAACCTGGCTAAAAACATTCCCGAGGAGTACAAGGAAGAAATTTATGGGATCTCTGAGTCTGCTTCAGACAAGTATCAATATATAGGCTCAAATTACCAACGCATTTTAAACTATCATGCGGCTCATGATATTGGGCATGCATTACAAAGCATGGCATTGGTAGGCTGTACCTCTTTTGGCACCTGGGATGCCCGCTCAGAAGACAGCACAATGATCATTGGTCGCAATTTTGACTTTTATGTGGGTGATAAATTTGCAGAGGATAAGATTGTGGCTTTTTTTAACCCTAAACACGGTCATAAATTTATGACGGTTACATGGGGGGGCTTTGTGGGTGCGGTCTCCGGCATGAATGACAAAGGGCTAACTGTTACTATTAACGCGGCAAAAACTAATATACCCTCCGGTTCTGCCACCCCGGTTTCGCTGGTAGCCAGGGAACTGCTCCAGTACGCCGAAAATATTGATCAGGCTCTGGCAATAGCACGCAAGCGGAAAATGTTTGTATCAGAATCATTCCTGGTAGCATCTGCGCAAGACCGGAAGGCGGTTATTATCGAAAAAACACCAGATACTTTGGATGTATATGACCCGCAGCGCGACATGATCGTTTGCGCCAACCATTTCCAAAGTAAAGCGTTGGCAAAATCAAAGGAAAACGTAGAACAGGTTAATGAAAGTGCGTCGTTGTACCGCTACCAGCGATTGATGGAACTATTAAATGCCAATGGAAAGAATACCGTACAAAAGACGGTCAACATTCTCCGTAACCGCCAGGGCCTGCAGAATGCCGACATTGGTATGGGCAATGAAAAAGCCATCAACCAACTGATAGCACATCATTCCATTGTTTTTGAGCCGGAAAAATTGCTGGTTTGGGTATCGGCATCACCCTGGCAACTGGGTCAGTTTGTAGCTTACGACCTGAAAAAAGTTTTCGCTTTAAAAGGATTAAAGGAAGATCGTGAAATCTCAGAAGCAAATCTTTCCATTGCTGCTGATTCTTTTCTGTTGAGCTCGGGTTACAGCAACTTCACCAATTTTAGGAAATTAAAACAGGAGATAGTCGAAGGAAAGACAATAAATGTAGACAGCTTCATTGCAACTAACCCTGAATACTACAATAGTTACGTATTAGCGGCTGATTATCTTTACAAAAGAGGTGATGAGAAAAAGGCGCTGAAATTTTACAAGCTAGCCCTTACAAAGGTGATTGCCACCAAAAAAGAAGAGAAACATATCACGGATCAGGTTAGAAAAATAACTGATAAGCACTAATAATTAATATCATGATTGCTGGTTTAGGAATAGATATGGTAGAAGTGGACCGAGTGGCTCTCAAGATCTCCAAAAACAATGGCTTCACCGAGTTGGTATTCTCCGAAAAGGAAATTGCTTATTGCGAGTCAAAGGCAAATAAATTTGAACATTATGCGGCGCGGTTCGCAGCCAAAGAGGCATTTTTAAAAGCCTGCGGAACCGGGTGGACCTCCGGCAGCTCTTTTAACGAAATTGAGGTTATGAATGATAGTGAAGGCAAACCCCAGATCTCTCTTCTTGGACAAACTGCTGCCCTGGTCGATAAAATCGGCTTCAATAAAGTTTTTGTTTCTTTGTCGCATCTCAAATCAATGGCATCGGCAGTTGTAATTATCGAAAAATAACCATGCATTTGAATGAAATAATATACTCAACAACAGAAAGCATCAAAACAATGCAGGAAGAAAAGCTGCGCGAGTTGTTAGCTTACTTGTCGCGGCATTCACCTTTTTACCGGGAACTGTTTACTACGCATCAAATAAATGTTAATGATATCAGGTCGCTGGAAGACTTAATCCGGGTACCCGTTTCAGCAAAGGAAGACCTGCAACAACGCAATGATGACTTCTTGTGTGTTAGCCGTAACAGGATTATTGAGTACACTTCCACATCGGGCACACTGGGCAGTCCTGTAACGATAGCGCTTACAGAAAATGATTTACAACGACTGGCTTACAACGAATATTCTTCCTTTAAGTGTGCAGATGGCACATCATCAGATATCTATCAACTGATGTTAACCCTTGACCGGCAATTTATGGCTGGTATGGCTTATTATTCAGGGATCAGGAAATTGGGGGCGGGTATCATAAGATTAGGTCCGGGCGTGCCGTCTCTCCAATGGGAAACGATCAACCGAATCAGGCCGTCGGCCATCGTAGCGGTGCCTTCCTTTATACTAAAACTTATCCAGTTTGCGAAGGAACATCATATAGACCTGGATGGTTCATCCGTAAAAAAAGCAATCTGTATTGGCGAAAATATCAGGAACACTGATTTCTCGTTGAATATTCTTGGTAAAAAAATTACTGAATCCTGGAATATTCAATTGTACTCTACCTATGCCTCTACCGAAATGCAGACGGCCTTTACAGAATGCCGCGAGGGCCATGGGGGCCACCTGCAGCCAGAACTATTGATCGTTGAACTGCTTAACGAAAACGATCAGCGGGTAGGGACCAATGAGCCGGGTGAAGTAACCATTACTACTTTGGGTGTTGAAGCAATGCCTTTGTTACGCTATAAAACGGGCGACATTTGTATGTATTTTGACGAACCATGCCCATGCGGGAGGTCTGCTTTAAGGTTATCCCCTGTCGTTGGGCGAAAAAAGCAGATGATAAAATTTAAGGGTACCACCTTGTACCCCCCTGCATTATTTGATCTGCTCAATGAAATGGAAGACATCAGGAATTTTGTGGCCGAGGTTTATTCAAACGAACTGGGGCTGGATGAAGTAATGCTTTATATTCAGCCATTAAACGATACGGCTGAATGCGATCGCAAGATAAGGGCCTACCTGCAGGCACGATTACGTGTTAGTCCTCATATAAAATATATTTCCGCCGAGGAAATTCAAAAAATGCAATCAGCAGGCTTAGGCCGGAAAGCAGTTAAATTTATCGATAAAAGAAACTAATCTCACTCAGTAATCCTTTAAGCGTTATTACTTATTTGGGTAGCATTGAGAGTACAGGGTTGCCTTTTTCATGACGCTTTTATATCTTTATTATAAGATCGGCCCTGCTGGCAACCTATCTTTTCACCGGGTTATAAGATTGATTATAAATTGGTTATTAGTATTAAAACAATAATCTTCGAATTTAGCCGTATAAACAATGGAGTGATTTAACTTCTTGATAAATCAAAGTAGATTTGCCACTTTATTCCGGGGTTAAAAAATTAACAAACCGCACATGAAAAATATTGAGATTATAGAAAAAACGAACGGCTTCCTCATCGAGGAGTTTGAAGTGGATGGCGACAAAATCACCCCGGAAGCTAACTTAAAAGAAACACTTGATCTGGACAGCCTGGACTATATTGACCTGGTGGTTGTCATAGAAAGCAACTTTGGTTTTAAAGTAAAACCAGAAGATTTTGTAGGCATTTCCAGCTTCCAGGATTTTTATGACTACGTTATTTCCCGGGTGCATGAAAAGGAACTCGTGTAAAAGCCAGGTGCCATCTAAGCATCTCCATGGCAAATTCACTCAAAACAAGAGGTTACAACGGTACATGGTGTAACCTCTTCTTTGCTCTTTTAGTTTTTTTAATTGATTGATAAATGCTCAACCGGGCGCGCCTTTAAAACTGGCTTCTCGCTGCGCTTCCAATGCTTACTTATCTAAACATTCGGTTTTTCACCGGAACAATTTTCATTTACACCCGTTTTTCTACCCGCCTGCCGTTCCTACCGAAAGGCAGAAACAAAGTGGTTATTTCTTATATTTGAAAATTTATCAATAGGTATGAAATTAAATATTGTTATTGCAATGTTGCTGGTAATGTCAGGAATACGTGCGCAGGAAGTAAAATCAAAAGAACTTTTCAGCAAGCCGGGTTTTTATGCCGTAGTCTCCTCCACTAACCTTGACAGCGTAAATACCATGATAGCAATGGTGAAAAATTCTGCACTGACTTATAAGGATGGTTTCGAAGGAGTGCTTCTAATGAAAAAAGCAGGCTTGGTTGGTAATCGGGAAAATAAATTAAATTTGTTCAGATCCGGACACAACAAATTGGAGAATTCAATTAAAAAAGAAAGCAAAAACGCTGAACTTAGATTTCTGCGCCTTATGATACAGGAGCATGCGCCCAGAATTCTTAATTACAACGACGATATTGCTGGGGACAGGGACATCATCTATGCGTCTTTTAAAAGTATGCCATCCTTTGTGCAAAAGTTTATTGCTGAATACAGCAAGAAATCTAAAGTTTTAAACCCGGCGTCCTTATAACCGTATCAGCATGGCAAAAAAGGTATTAGTTATATATTATACACAGACAGGACAATTGGGTGAGATCGTTGACAATTTTATGGCTCCTTTCACAGGAACAGATATTTCTGTCGAAAAAGTAATCGTGACACCTAGAAATGCTTACCCATTTCCATGGACTTCGGATAATTTTTTTGCGGAAATGCCGGAAAGCGTGCTCAGTATTCCGACAGCACTTAATCCTTTTACCTTTCAGGAATTATCCTATGACCTTGTAATTTTCGCGTACCAGCCATGGTTTCTTTCGCCCAGTATACCGGCCACATCCATCCTGGCTGATCCTTCATTCCGGGCCGTTCTTAAAAACACACCCGTTATAACGCTTATCGGTGCCCGCAATATGTGGCTGAATGCCCAGGTAAAAATCCGGAAAGTGCTTGCAGATGCAGGCAGTAAACTCGTTGGCAATGTGGCACTTATTGACAAACATAACAATACGATCAGTGCGGTGACCATTCTCTATTGGATGCTTACCGGCAAGAAGGACCGTTACAAGAAGATCTTTCCAAAACCGGGCGTTGCAGAGGCTGATATAATAAACGCTGCTATCCCGGGTAAAACAGTAGTTAAATATCTTAAGAACGGCAATTGGGATGGGTTACAGTCAGAACTTATTCAAACGAAGGCCGTAGAAGTTCATGCTGATTTGATGTTTATTGAGTCAAGAGCTAAAATATTGTTTTCTTTTTGGGCCAACCTTATCATCAAAAAGAAAAACAGGAAGCCCTGGGTCAGTTTATTTAAGTATTATCTTTTAATTGCATTGTTTATTGTTGCTCCAATAGTTGTGTTTATAAACAAGCTTCTCTTTCAACCATTTTTAGAAAAACGAATCAACAAAAAGAAACAATTTTATTTAGCATTGAATTAACCAGTATTACAGATGTCTTTGAACAAGGTTTATATAACTAAGACGGGCAGTTTTTTTCCTAATGATCCGGTTTCAAATGATGAAATGGAAGAGTATCTTGGATTGATAGGTGGTAAGCCGTCAAAAGCAAAGAAGATTGTTCTTAGAAATAACGGGATCAAGCGTAGGTTTTATGCGCTGACCAAAGGTGGAAAAGCTACCCACACGAATGCGCAAATGACCGCCCTTGCCGTCCGAAACTTATTTGGTGATGATGCTGAAGAGCTAAAGTCGATTGACCTGCTGAGCTGTGGAACTTCTTCACCCGATCAGATGATGCCCTCGCACGGCGTAATGGTTCATGGCTGGTTGCCGGAAACTGGTGCCATTGAAGTGGTTTCTCCGTCGGGTGTTTGTTGCGCCAGCATGCACGCTTTCAAATATGCATACATGGCTGTAAAAACGGGCGAGGCTAACAACGCGGTATCAACTGGCTCTGAAAGATTTTCGCCTTCCCTAAAATCCGTATTTTTTGAAGATGAAGTAAAAAATCTCACTGCGCTTGAAGAGAATCCGTACATTAGTTTTGAAAAGGATTTTCTCCGGTGGATGTTATCAGACGGTGCAGGTGCTTTTTTATTATCAGACAAAAAAAATGAAAACGATATCAGTCTAATGGTGGAATGGGTAGAAGGGGTTTCATATGCGCATGAAAAGGAAACATGTATGTATATGGCCTGTGATAAGGAAGAAGATGGCAGTTTAAAAAGTTACCTCGATTATTCACCCGCTGAAATTATGTCCGATTCAGTGCTGAGCATTAAACAGGACGTGAAATTGCTTGGTGAAAATATTGTTCCGCTGGGTGGCATCCACCTAAAATCAATTTTTAGCAGGAAAGGCCTGAATATCGAAGAAATTGATTATTTTTTACCCCATATAAGCAGTGAGTTTTTCAGGCAGAAAATCGCGGAGAAGTTGAAAGAGAATGGGATGCCGATTCCTCCTGAAAAGTGGTTTGTTACCTTAAGTAATATTGGAAATGTAGGCGCCGGTTCCATCTACCTGATGGTGGATGAACTGTTCAACAGCGGCAGGTTAAAAATTGGGGAGAAAATTCTGTTACTGGTGCCGGAAAGTTCCCGTTTCTCCTACATGTATGCCCTGTTAACCGTTTGCTGATGCTTGTTCTGTTACTCCCTAACCGTATAATATAACAAATATGAAAAAGGAAGACATCCCGCAGGATTATGGTTCACTTTCCAAATGCACTAAGGAAGTATGTTACGCAGTGGACGATACCGGCAAATATGTTACAGAACTAAGCACTGGCTGGGAGGTAAAAGCTACCGCGCTCAGCGTTGCCTGGAAGGACATCGAAGAACGGGTTGCAGCAGCGAAACAAAAAGTGCTTAATAATGAAGCCAGTCCTATTTTATATTTTATGGAATTAAGGTTGATGGATGTTGCCATCGTGTCGGCCTATACCGGCTTCTGGAAGTGGAGGATCAGCCAGCATCTGAGCCCGGAAGGGTTTAGGAAACTGCCCGAAAAAAAGCTTCGAAAGTATGCAGAGGCTTTTAACGTGAGTGTTGAAGATCTTAAAACAATGCATGTACATGAAGAATGAATTTGGGCATATCCAGGCGGCTCATTGCGAGAATGGCGTTACGACTAACCTGTTGAGAAATATTGGCGTTAATAAGATTACTGAACCGCTTGCCTTCGGAATTGGATCCGGACTTTTTTTTGTGTATATCCCTTTACTAAAAATCAATAACGGACCTGCAATAGCATTTCGCACGATGCCGGGACTGATCTTTAAAAGAACATGCGCCTCGCTGGGAATTGAAGTAATAAGAAAGAAATTTAGCTCCAAAGAAACGGCGGAAAAGTTCCTGATGGAACGCCTTGCCGATGGTCAGCCGGTTGGTTGCCAGGTGGGTGTTTATTACCTTTCCTATTTCCCAAAAGAATACCGTTTCCATTTTAATGCGCATAACCTCATTGTGTACGGCAAGGAGAAAGATAACTTCTTAATAAGTGACCCCATCATGGAAGCAGTCACTACCCTTACTACTTATGAGCTGGAAAGAGTACGTTTTGCTAAGGGTGCACTGGCTCCCCGCGGTCAGATTTATTATCCCAAAGAAGGTAAAATTATCACAGACGACCAGATACGGAAAGCTATAAAATCAGGCATAAAAAGAAATGTTCGCGACATGCTCAGCATCCCGGGTAATATTGCTGGAGTGAAAGGCATAAGGTATACTGGCAAAAAAATAAAGAAATGGCGGGATAAACTAGGGCAGCAGAAAGCAGGGCTTTACCTGGCGCAGTTGGTTCGCATGCAGGAAGAGATTGGCACAGGCGGAGGCGGATTCAGGTATATTTATGCTGCATTTTTACAGGAAGCTTTTGCTTTTCATCCTTATGAAGAATTCCTGGAGATATCAAAGGTTTTTACAAAAGCGGGTGACCTCTGGCGCAACGCCGCGGTTCAGGCAGCGGGAATCTACAAGGGTCGCATAGGCACCCAACAGGATTTTAACGTGATGGGTGATTACCTGTTAGAGATTTCCGAAGTTGAGAAAAATGCATTCGAAGCGCTGTCTAATATTAAATGGCATTCATGATCGCCGATGCTGTAAGTGTTAAGCAACTTCACTTTAGCTATGATGGACAGTTCCCGGTTTTTTCCAACCTGGATCTCACCATAAAAGCAGGTGACCGATTTGGATTGTTTGGGCCAAACGGTGCCGGCAAAACTACTCTCATGAACTGCATGACCGGCCTGCTGAATTTTCAGCGTGGAACGATCAGCCTCTTGGGAAAGGAAATTTCTCCTCATAAAAAATCAGCTAATAACATTTTTGGTCTTGTTCCACAGGATTTTTCATTTTACCAGGAGCTTAGCCCGGTAGAGAACCTGCAGTTTTTTGGCGCCTGGTCAGGACTCACGAAACAGGAGATTAAGAAAAGAACGGTGGAACTACTGGATGTACTTGGCCTGGCCGATGTAAGAAATAAGCAGGTTGAAAAATTTTCGGGGGGTATGAAACGGCGCGTTAACCTGGCGATAGCGGTAATACATCAGCCACGGATATTATTTCTTGATGAACCCACTGTTGGGGTAGATGTACAAACCCGCAATGCGATTATCAACTACCTGAAAGAGCTAAATAAAAACGGCACCACGCTTGTTTACACGTCACACCAGTTAACTGAAGCTGAAGATCTTTGTAATACGATTGCCCTGATCGATGAGGGCAGGATCATAGCGCATGATTCACTTGCAAACCTTTTGGCCGAACACAGCGAAAAAGGCCTCGAAGGCTTATATATAAACTTAACAGGCAAAGCCTACAGGGACTAATAATGTATAAACTTTGGGCCACCATAGTAAAAGATGTTCGAATACTAACCCGCGATAAAGTAGGGTTGACACTGATGTTTGTAATGCCCGTTTTACTTGCCGTGGTTATAACTGCCATCCAGAACAGTACTTTCGAACTTGTAAACGATAATAAAGTGCCTTTGCTGGTTTCCAATAAAGATACAGGTACATTGGGCAGGCAATTGGTGCTGGCTATTGAAAAAATAGGGATGTTTGATCTGAAACTGGTTACAGGTAAAGAAAGTGAAGCGCAGGTGATTGAAAAAATGCAGACGAAAGATGCCCTTGTGGCCGTTGTAATACCGGCAAACTTTTCATCAAAAATACTCGCTACCGCGGAAGATGTTACCGGGAATGCGCTGAATGATTTCGGACTGAAAACAGATACAGGTAAGATTACGATCAGTAGAATGGACCCGTTAATTTTGTATTATCATCCCGTATTGCAAACTTCTTTCAGGGCCTCAGTGCAGGGGGCATTGCGCAGTGCATTACAACTGGTTGAAACCCGGGAGATCGTACGAACGCTGTACCGGTCAATCAACGAAAAAGAACTTCCACCATCGCTGGAAAATGATATCCTGGAAAACAAAGTGGTTATTGACGAGATACCGGTGTCAAGAGACGGAAGCAAACAGATCCCTAATGCGACCCAGCATAATATCCCAGCCTGGACGATCTTTGCCATGTTTTTTGTGGTCATTTCTTTAGGTAGCAGCGTGGTACGAGAAAAACTTAACGGAAGTTTTATCAGGCTCAAAACACTTCCTACTAATTACCTGGTG
>JBBPYM010000163.1:0-16286 GCA_038199905.1 Chitinophagales bacterium
AATACTGATGGATGCGCCGGCCACTTTCTCTTCTGATCGCAGGTTGATCACCTCTCCCCTAACGAAAGGCTGCTGGGCCTGTACGTTTGTGTGTATAACAGCTAAAGCAGATAACACCAGGCATTTCTTTAAAACCAATAATTTTTTAGGCATACGATACAATTGTTTCTATGATTGTTTAAATTAAAATTTAGTCTAGTCTAAATTTTAATTTAAACAAATGTAATATAATTTGTTGAAGATCCAAATATGGGTTCTGCTTAGTATAGAGAAGAAGAAGTAACCTGGCGGTAGTACCTGGAACTTATATCCACTAACTGCGGCTTCCTGGTTGGAGTAGTAAACAGCAGATGATGGACCTGTATAAATAGAAAAAAAACTTTCCAAACTTTACATTAAAATCAGTGCGTCGTTGCTTTGCACCGAGGAGGGAGGGTGGCAGGGAGAGGCACGGTTTCCTTCCTCCTTCGTGTTACTTGGTGCCTTAGCGTCTTCGTGGCCAAACACCCGATTAAAATGGCGTTATTCTTCCCACCAGGCTTCCTGCACAAGATCAACACCCACTTGTATTACCTGGCCGATTCGAGGCGTGAGTACCGCTGCGGGATGGAGGGTTGCCGCCTGCCTGAGGCGTTGCACAGGTTCCGTCCAGCCATGTAACGAAAGACTAAATTTAGCCCAGTGAATAGGCAACAGCGTTTTCCCCTTCAGGTCGAGAAACGCCTGCATTGCTTCTTACGGCATCATGTGTATATGCGGCCAGTATTTGCTGTAGGCCCCACATTCCAGCAAACAAATATCGAAAGGACCATACCGGTCCCCGATTTTTTTGAAACTGGGTGAATAGCCAGAATCAGCACCAAAATAAATTTGTTGAACCATTCCTTTGATGATCCAGGAACACCATAGAGTTCTGTCCCTTCCGGCGGGCGTCCTGCCTGAGAAATGCCTGGAAGGCACACAGGTAAGTTTGATATCCGGTCCAAAAGCAAACTGCTCCCACCAGTCAAACTCCTGTACCTGCGATGGAGGAACTCCCCATTTTTCAAGATGCGCGCCAACACCAAGTGGAACAATAAAATGTTTTACGATCTTTTTTATTTTCAGGATTGTTGGGTAATCAAGATGATCGTAATGGTCATGTGACAGCAGGGTAGCATCAATAACAGGCAACTCATCAAGGTCCAGCGGGTGGGTGTAGTCAAATCTTTTGGGTCCAACGGAAGACAGCATCGATGCACGCTTTCCTACTATCACAGGATCTGTAAGAAACACTTTGCCATGGATCTTGATCAGCACCGTGCTGTGTCCAAACCATGCAATCGCCGCTGTGCTGCCATTTCCCAACCCGTTGAATATTTCTTTATCAAATTTCTTTGTATGAATGGGTTTTGATGGCACCCTGCCCTCCTTGCCATTCATCATGTCGTAAAGAGTTTTAAACATGGTTCTGAATGAAAGGTCCAGTTTTGTTTCGATCACGTTTTCAAACCTGCCATTTTTATATTGTGGTGAGGACTGGATAACCTGCAATCTGTTTCCGGATGCTTTCGTACCAACCTGTTGCGCAACAGCAAAGAATACGGCCATTGCCACCAGTAATAAAACAATGATGATCAGGAATATCATACAACAAATATTAATGGAAAAAATCAGTACACAAAAAAGGACAGGAAAATTCCCGTCCCATGGTATAACAAATTAGAATCTTTTATTTTCAAATTGGGCAGCAATCAACTTCTTCACGACGGCTGATAGCTGATGGCTGACAGCTATCAATCCCTCCACAACCTCGCGCCACCTTTAATCCCATCTTTGTTTGAAAAAAGTATCATGTTATCGGCAAGTTTAAAATTTATTTTTTTTGCGTTACCCCCGCCTATGTACAGAGAGTCATAGTTGAACACAGTTTTTAAAATGGGCAGCACTTTTTGCATACGCTGGTTCCACTTTTCAACACCTTTGCTTTCCAGGGCGCTGTCCCCTACATAGTCATCGTAAGTCTGATCTTTCGCTACCGGGTGATGCGCCAGTTCCAGGTGACAAAGCAGTTTGCCATTCATCAGTAGCGCTGTGCCAAAACCGGTACCCAGGGTAATCACTAATTCCAGCCCGTTGCCCGCTATCACGCCAAGACCCAGCATGTCTGCGTCATTTATTACACGCACCGGCCGGTTTAAAGTTTCGCCCAGGCGTTTAGAGAAATTCACTTCTTTCCACAATGCTGTACCAAGGTTCGGAGCAGTCATAACAACCCCATCTTTTACATAACCAGGAAAACCCACGGAAACCTTATCGAAAGCAGGGAAACTTTTGAGAAGTTCTTTTATAGTGATGATCACGTTTTCCGGACTTGCAGGCACTGGTGTGGGCAGCTTTTTATAATCCATCAGTAAGGCACCATTCGGGTCCAGCAGCGTTAACTTAATATTTGAACCACCGATATCAATGGACAGGATCTTATCTTCTGTAATATTTTCCATTTCTCTAATTTACTATTTATTTGTATCAATTATTGAGCAGTGATTTCAATTACCGCACTTGTTAAGGCAGTTCCCGGCGAAACGTTCAGCCCTTTATTCATCAACAGCTCACCGGTGTAAATTTTATCACCAGTAATTAACCGGGAAGATGTGCCGGGATAAAGGTTGATCTCTTTTATCTTATAAGTTTTTACCGGGTCAAGTCCTTCTAACCTAACAACATTAACAGTTTCACCGTAAAGCTGGTTCAGACTATAGGAAAATAAAACACCCTTGTTCCTGCTGCTGTCTACATACATCAACACAGCTCTTGTTTCTTCATGGGGAGATACCAGCCTGTATAAATCACCGTGCCAGATTACCTCTTTTAATCTTTTGTATTCTTTTACGGCCTGCTGACTAAAAGCCAGGTCCTTTTCATTCATCTTTGACAGTTCTATATCATACCCAAGTTTTCCCATCATGGCAACATCAGTCCGGAATTTTAAGGACTGTTTTCCCCAGGAAGTTACATGGCTGGATATAGCGAATGATGGAAAGAAGTAAGAGTACCCCCATTGTATATAAACTCTTTCCAGGCCGTCTGTATTGTCGCTTGGCCAGAATTCGGTAAAATATTTCAGTGCGCCATAGTCCGTGCGTCCGCCACCACCGGAACAAAGCATAATAGGCAGGTGGGGATACTTTTTGCGCAGTCTTTCCATGATCTTATAAAAGCTGCGGGTATAATCTATAAAAACATGTGACTGCTTTTCTTTGAGGTAGGGTGAAAAAGTGTTGGTCATCATCCGGTTACAATCCCACTTAATATAAGCAAGGGAAGGGTTTTTTGTAAGCATTTGGTCCACGATATTATAAACGTAATCCTGTACTGCAGGGTTTACCAGGTCAAGCACCAGTTGGTTGCGGAAATAATTTTCTTCCCTGTTTGGCAGTTTCAATATCCAGTCTGGGTGCAACTCATATAGCCTGCTTTTAGGGTTTACCATTTCAGGCTCCAGCCAGATACCGAATTTCACACCCTTGCTTTCCGCGTCTTTTACCAGGTGAGCGATACCATTTGGGAGTTTTTTGGTGTTTTCTTCCCAGTCACCCAGACCAGCCCTGTCGTTGTTGCGCGGATATTTATTGGCGAACCATCCATCATCCAAAAGGAACAGGTCCACGCCGAGTTTCGCGGCGTCGGCAAATAACCCGGAAAGTTTGTTTTCGTCGAAGTTAAATTGGGTAGCTTCCCAGTTATTCAATAATGTAAGACGATCTTTTTTTCCATCCATAATGCCGTAGTTGGTGGCCCAGCGATGAAAATTTCTGCTAGCCTGCCCTTTACCATGATCGCTGTAGGTGAAGATAAATTCTGCGCCTGCAAATATTTTCCCGGGCTCAAGCTGGTATTCGGAGGCAAAAGGATTTATTCCTGAAATTACCCGCAACGAATTCTTCTCGTCTATTTCGAAGTTGAACTGAAAATTGCCCGTCCAGCCCAATGTGCCGGCAATCAGCTCGCCGGTACTTTCAGTCGAAGGATTGTCAATAGAAATAAAGAAAGCGGGTGACTGGTACATATTTGCTCTTGTGCCCAGTTTGCTGTCCAGGGTTTTTATACCATGGGTAAGACGGCTTTCTTCTATCTTCATCTCTTCAGCCCAATCCCCATGAAACTGGGTGAGCCAGTACTTGCCAGCATCAAAATGAAGCATGGAAGACGCATAGTTGAAAACTTCAATAGCTTTTTTCTCTGCGTGTTTTATTTCCGTCCAGGTTTTTATAATGTCTTCATCAAAGTAAGCCGTAAAATACAGGGTGACCTCTACCGGGTACTTCGGGTCCTTAAGTGAAATAGTTGTTGTGCTGACATTATTGTCCTGTTTGTTTGTCTGGGTACCGGTGTATAATAGTTCCAGCGAAGGATTACCGTCGGCATGGGTAACGCGTACAGCCGGTTCAAAAAGATTGTCTGTTCCGGACGGGATATAGGCTTCGTGTTTGCCGATCGGCAGATCTTTGATACTTGTCAAAAATTTTTTGCCGAGGTACGACTGGTATAACTTCTGATTTTTGCTTACGCTTAGCACCAGTTGAGAGTTGCTAGTCTCGATTGAAATTACTTGGGCCTGCAGATGCGAATGTATCGTTGCGGATACAAATAGTATGATTAAAAAATAAGCTTTCATATAAAATATTAGATAAGCACTTAATTAGTCATAGGAAACCGCCTGCAATATGGTTAAATATGAGCATTAATTAGAAAAAAGATAACAAACAGGTCGAGCGATAGATAAGAACATTTGCCTCAGTGTTATTGCCAATAACCAACTGCGTTTTAATTTCTCCATTGAATGGCAAAATAACCACATTGCACATTCCCGGTATTTTTTACAGCGTGTAATGAATAAGACGGGTAAAATATTACATCCCCGGCTGTGGCGGTATAAAAGTTTTGCGCCAGTTGCACCTGGATCTCTCCTTTTATCATAAGAATAATTTCTTCGGCGCGGTGGTTATGTGCAGCATGGCTATCGAAGCCAGGATTAAGTGCGGTGGCATGCATGTCGAACCTGGCAAACATGGAGGAGGGGCGATCGAAAATCTGTCTTGATTCACCTTTATCGGTTTTTTTAACCTGCAGGTCTTTCCAGTCTTTCATGGATGCGCCACCCGCCTCCATTCCGCGTCTAACGTTTACCGGTGCCCTGGATCTATAGGAAATTGAATAATAAGTGATCGGTTTAGTTGAAGTATTTTTAAAGCCCTGTTTGTCACCGGCTAATAGCACTGCATAGCTTGCGGGTCCTAGTACTTTCGTACTGTCATTCACCGTGAGGGAAAGTGCGCCATCTTTAACAAGTATTAATTTTTCGAGATCGTTTGCGGTTTCGGACCCACTGGCCGATTTTCCGGCAGCCAGCGTAACGGTATGTACCTCCAGCTTTGAAAGATCGGTAGAGCTGCCAGACAGTATGTTTCTTCTCTCCCCGCCGGGTATTTTTATCGCTTTCGAATTGCTATAACTGTACACACCTGCTACCACCGAATCTGACTGGGCAAACATCAGGGAAGGCATTACCAGCAGGGTGATGATTAATATATGTTTCATAGAACCTAAGGTTTACAGTGAGCAAATTATACCGGCCAGTATTTTGCCATTTTATTACGAAGAAAAGTAACACTACGGGCCAGTTGCTCCATCCCATCCACACCATCTTCAATGCTGATCCAGCCGTTGAATCCCTTAATTTTCAGTTCTGTAAAAATTGCATCGTAATCATTCAATCCCTTTCCTATTTCGCCATGGCTCAGGCGTTTGGCATAACCGGCGGCACCACCTTCTTCCTTGCGGAGGTCTTCAATGGTACCTTCTTTTAAATAGCGGTCACTGGCGTGCATGGTAACCACGCGGTTTGATACCCGTTTAAGCAGTTCAAGCGGATCCTCACCTGCCAGGTAAGTGTTACTGGGATCGTAGTTAACACCGAAATTAGGATGGTCGATGCTATCAACCAGTTTGCAGAATACATCCATTTTCTGTGCAAATTCAGGATATTCCCAAAAATCATCCTTGTAATGATTTTCGATGATCAGTGTGATACCTCGCTCCTGTGCATAAGGCAGGCATTCATAGATACAATCGGCGGCAATTGTAACGCCTTCCTCAATGGAAAGTGCCGGCCGGCGTTGTCCCGATAACACCCTGCAATAAGTACCTCCCAGCATATATGTCATGTCTATCCAGCGCTGCTGTTTTGCGATTTCCTTTGCCCGGAAAGCGCTGTCGGGATGTGTAAAGTCGGGCGAACAGCACATCATCGGTATCACTTTACCATGGTCCTCCACCTGTTTGCGAAACTTTGGCCAGTTAGATTCGTCTGCCATTTCGAGGAAGCCGGCATACCATTCCATTCCTTCAATATCGAGCTTTGCGGCGAGTTCTATCCATTCAGAAACTTTCATCGTTCCTTCTTTGCAGAGTGCCTGCATGAAAGCCTTTGGGAAGGCGGCAAGTTGTGGCATCGTAAGTTGTTTGATTTATGTAGCTATCCGCTTTAAACTTTTAGCATTTTAAAAAATTATTGATGTCAACCTAGATAAAAAGTTAATAATAGTTAACCTTTTGTAATAAATAATATTGTCTCACTAGATTATAGTCAGCTATATCGTTGTTGAATCTTTGGGCGGGTTCCTGCCTATGAACGGATGTTGTTCCAGGTCAACTACTTGTCCACTGATCGGACCACTTTCGTCGGCCAGCCAGTAAATGGCGGCTATGGCAATCTCCGTGGGCCATAGAATTCTGCCTGCCGGCGCATATACCGCTGGCACTTTGGTGTACCAGTCATCAGCAAGACCATGTTCGCGTTTGCGGCGGGTTTCCGTTTCGGTAAGCACCCATCCCGGGTTGATCTGGTTAACCCGGACTCCGTTCTCACGGTGAAGGGTATCCCCCAGGTTTCTCGTCATGGTCATCAGTGCTCCTTTTGAAACACTGTAAGGCAACAGGTTGGGCTCGCCGCTGTAAGCATTTACGGAACCGATGTTGAGTACACAGCCACGGTTTGATGTAAGTTGTGGCAGTGCTGCTTTGATAAGTGCAAAGGGCGCAAGGGTATTTACTTCTATTACGTTGCGAAAAAATGCCAGGTCAGTGGTGTGAATGTTGGCGGAGACAACCAGGGCGGCGTTGTTGACGATGGCATCAAGCCGGCCGAAAGTTTTCAGCGCAAGGTCTACCAGGCGCCGGGGGGCAGATTCGTTGGTGATGTCTTCAATATGCAGCACTGCATTTTCAATTCCTAACTTATTTACCACATCTTCACCCAGGCTTTGTTCCAGGCCGTGAATCACTACGCGGGCACCTTCCGCGACGCACTGAACCGCTATTGCTTTGCCAATGCCGGTGCAGCTTCCGGTGACGATGATTACTTTGTTTTTTAGTCGCATGTGTGTGGGTTTACAGCTATCAGCTATCAGCTATCAGCTATCAGCTATCAGCTATCAGCTATCAGCTATCAGCTATCGCGCTTGCAGCTATCAGCTATCGCGCTTGCAGCTATCAGCCGTCGTTGTTTATAATCAATAATTTTTTTACAAAAAATTTATTATTCCTTCCTTACCAAAGTTTTGTTTCCTACAAATCAGAGGGCCACTTTCTATAAAGTTCCAGTCACTCGGCCCTCGCGGCCAAGCTGATAGCTGATGGCTGACAGCTAAAGCGACGCCCTCAGCGTTAGGTAAAACGGCACTTCCCGGTGTTCCTTGGAATTGTCCAATATCATATGCGCGGCCATGGCACCCATTTTACGGAAATCCGTGGAAATGGTGGTTATGCCGTTCAGGATGATCTTTTTCAGCGGGGTATCATTATAAGAAATAACACCAACCTGCTCCCCGGTCTTCAGCTTCAACGTAATGATCCGCTCAATTAATGTTACCAGGTCATCTTCCATCAAATTTATAAAAGCCTCGCCTTCGTTTATTGGTTCCTGTGAGATATTGTGAACTACTTTATAGGAAAAAGCATATTCCTGGCAAAACCTGTAAAAGCCATTTAAAATCTCTTTAGGATAATATGTGTATTCAGGAAAAATAATCTTTATCGTATGGTACTTGCTTAACCGGTCGCGGGCCTGTTCCAGCGCGCAAAAAATATCGTTCTCGAAATTTTCATAAGCGGCCGCGAATACACCGTCGACACCTTTTATTTTTTTATCCAACAGTAACAATCTTTCTTTCGGGATGGCATTTATGATTTCATGGGCGTTTTCCCCACCTTCCAAAAAATGAGGGATGATCACATAATGAGAATAATCTTCTTTCCTGTTAGCAAGCAGTTTTTTAAATAGGGAGAAATCATTATTGTAGATATAGAAATCAACAGTTACCTGTTCGCCAAGGGCCTCCATGAATGAGTCGTACAATATTTTCTTGTGTGCACTCAGCTTGTTGAACAAAAGGAAAATTTTAATTTTCTGTTTAAAATCCGTTTTTTTTATAAAGTAACCCTTACCCGGAACGGAGGCAAGCACACCGATTTTTTTAAGGTACCTGTAACCTTTTTCAGCCGTATCGCGAGATATCTCCAATGTAAAACTAAGTTCGTTTATTGAAGGCAGCAGGTCATCTTTTTGAAATTTACCGGCTTCTATGGCGCTGATGATTTTTTGGGAAAGTTGCAGATATTTTGGAGTGGCCGAATATTCGTCTACCTGGATGAAATCAAAAATATTAGCTTGCTTCATGTGGCTGCTACAGCAATTAGACTGCTAATATATACTTTTTGAATTTAAAAAACCACGGAGGCACAGCGACAGCGAGAAACACGGAGTTCAGTATTGTGCAGTAGTTTCATGCTTGCATAGTTGTTGGGCCACGAAGACACTAAGGCACGAAGTAACACAAAGGAGAAAGAAAACCCTGTCGCTCCGTGCCGCTGTGCCTCCGTGGTTCAAAAAGTCTTCGTGCCTTAGCGCCTTCGTGGCCCGTTTCGAGAAAAGCTATTCATTTTTTACCGAACTTGTCGCAAATTTAGCTGGTGAAAAAATCGAAATCTCTTTTACTGTCTATACTCAGTGGGGTCTTGTTATGGGCAAGCTGGCCTGTTTCCCCATTTACTTTTTTGATCTTTATAGCTTTCGTGCCGTTCTTATGGATGGAGTATACAATTCCGGGGAGGTGGAGGTTCTTGTCTTTCACTTATCTTATGTTACTGGTCTGGAACACGGGAACTACCTGGTGGATGTGTAATTCCACCTTACCTGGAGGAGTAGCTGCGATACTCGCCAACAGCCTGCTGATGACCATTCCTTGTCTTGGTTTCTACAATGTTAAGAAACGGTTGGGTGAAACACTGGGTTACAGTTCACTTATAGTTTTCTGGATGACGTTTGAGTATATTCATCTTAACTGGCAACTGAGCTGGCCCTGGCTCACCCTCGGAAATGTGTTTGCCTCCCACCCTGCGTGGGTACAATGGTATCAGCATACGGGTACGAGTGGGGGAACTTTTTGGGTGCTGATCGTTAATATCCTCATTTTTTTATCCATACGCAAAAAAAGAGGGCAGCCAGCGGCTTTTGAGATCAAGTTACCGGTAGCTGCTTTTTTATTTCTATTTGTACCCTTCCTTGTTTCTTATGTAGTTAAGCCGAGAACACAAAACCAAAAGCCTCCTATCGCTAATATCGTGATTGTTCAACCAAACATAGACCCCTACGCGAAATTCGATGCAGCAAATGTGTCCGCACAACTGGAGTTATTGATAAGCCTCAGTGTTGGGGCAATAGACAGCAATACCGCGATCGTAATTTGGCCGGAGACGGCCATGAGTTTTCCGGGCGGGATTGACGAAGCGAAAATCAGGGAAAACACTTTCCTGGTTCCTGTCTGGGATTTCTTGAAAGCGAATCCGAAGATAAAATTGCTTTCTGGCATTGAAAGCTTCCGCTTGTTTAATGAACAAAATAAAACTGCGGCATCGCGGCGGATTAATGGGTCCGATCTTTATTATGAAAGCTACAACACAGCCGGGATGTTCGACAGCACAGGTGCCCTGCAACTTTATCACAAATCAAAGCTGGTTCCCGGTGCGGAAACCCTTCCCACTTACCTAAGGTTCCTGGATAAATGGTTTGAAGATTTCGGTGGAACTACCGGAGGGTATGTTTCACAGGCTGAAAGAACCGTGCTTGTGGACAATACAAGTGGGTATAAGTTCGCCCCGGCAATTTGTTATGAAAGTATTTATGGCGAATTTTTAACAGAATATGTACGCAACGGTGCCAACGTTATCGCTGTCATCACCAACGATGGCTGGTGGAAAAACACAGCGGGTTATAAGCAACACATGGAGTATGCACGACTTCGAGCAATCGAAACCAAAAGATGGATCGTAAGAAGCGCCAATACCGGGATATCATGCGTGATCGCCGCAACGGGTGAAGTGCTGGAGCCACAGCCCTGGGACAAAGCCGCCACGATCAAAAAGCAAATCCCTCAGAATGATTCCATGACGTTCTTTGTAAAACATGGTGATATATTTTCTAAAATTGCAGAGGGCCTGACGATTGTTTTGTTGTTGATAAGTACAACCGTTTGGATTAAAAACAAATTCTATTGAGCCGCGTATGGATAAAAAGATCAGCTATAAAAACAAGTCGGTCAGTTACCGTGTAATTGGCCAGGGAAACCCGGTAGTACTTTTACATGGGTTTGCAGAAGATAAGGAAATTTGGATTAGACAGGTAAAGGCATTGGAGAATAATTACCAGCTCATCATTCCCGACCTTCCGGGCAGCGGCGGTTCTGAATCAACAGGTGATTTAAGCATGGACTCAATGGCAGATACAATAAAACACATACTCAACGAGGAAGGCATCAGCGAAACAGTTTTAATCGGGCACAGCATGGGAGGGTATGTAAGCATAGCATTCGCAGATAAATATCCTGACTCATTAAAGGCCCTTGGCTTTTTTCATTCTTCTTCATATGCTGATAATGACGAGAAAAAAGCTGCGCGAAAGAAAAATAGCGCATTTATACAGAAGAACGGCAGCCATGCTTTCCTCCAACAATCCACCCCTGGACTTTTCTGTGATGCCTCTAAAACAGCGTTCCCCGGAATCGTTGAAACCATCATTGAACGATATAAAGATTTCAGTCCGGCTGCATTGGCTGCCTACCAATTAGCCATGAGTGAACGACCGGATCGCAGGGAGGTTCTTAAAAACATTGTTAAACCTGTGCTTTTTATCATTGGCCAACATGATAGTGCCATACCTTTTCAAGACAGCATGGAACAAAGCCATCTGCCTGCCTTATCGTATATTCATATATTAAAGCAGTCGGGCCACATGGGCATGTTAGAGGAGACCGAAAAAAGCAACCTTATTCTTCAAGACTTTTTAAGCGATACCTTGTGAATGTTGGAAGCAAAAAAATTGATGTAACGTATCTATACAGGTTCAAAAATCTCCTGTAGTGAAAACAAGTTTTGGGAATGAAAAAATTTTTTGCATTTACTTTTCTGTTGTTATTCATGGTTGCACCTGTTCTGGCTGCGCATATAAAAGGTGGGGAGGTTTATTACGAATACCTTGGACCCGGAACCGGCACGAACGACAGGTTCAGGATTACAGTGCGTTTATTTCTTGACTGCAGCTCGGTCGGCTCGCAGATAGACGCGGAAGCCAACGTTTCTATATATAGGAATTCTGATAACAGGGCCGTGGCCGGCTCACCCTTTGTGCTGCGCAATACGTCGGATGAGTTTTTACGGCTTGGTTCACCTAGCCCGTGCATCGTTAATCCTTCTCCAGTATGTTTCCGCCTACGATACTACGCCATAGAGGTAGAACTGCCCAAGCAGGCAGGTGGTTATACGGCCATCTACCAGCGATGCTGCCGTATCAATGGCATTCAAAATCTTAACCCTAACAATTCTGTTGGCGCTTCATACACCTGCCAGATCCATGGACCCGATAACCTGGGTGTTGGCGAAGTAAATTCCAATCCACAGTTCTTACTGAAAGACACGGTGCTGGTTTGCCAGAACAGGAGGTTTACGCTTGATTTTGGTGCATCCGACACGGACGGCGATTCCCTTTCCTATGAATTCTGTGCTGCCTACAATGGGGGTACAACTACAACACCAGTTGTAGTAAATCCCCCCCCACCCAATTCACTGAGCACACTTGGTTACGCAAATGGTTTCTCGGGAAGCCAGCCGCTGGGACAGGACGTAACCATCAATCCAGTAAGCGGTATCATATCCGGCGTTGCGCCCAGTGGTGGTGATTACGTGGTATGTGTTTGTATTACGGAATGGCGAAATGGTAAACCGCTCAGTACCCATCGTAAAGATTTTATCTTAAGGGTAGACGCCAATTGCGATTTTGCAGCGGCACAGCTACAGCCCAATTACATAACCTGTGACGGTTTTGATTATACTTTTACCAATGAAGCTCCCTTCTCTGCGCTTATCCATACCTATTTTTGGGACTTTGGAGTTAACGGCAGAACAGATGATACCAGTAATCTTCCAAACCCAAACTTTGTTTTTCCGGATACCGGTGTTTATACTATCAAATTGATTATTAATAAAGGGGAAGAATGCTCGGATTCTGCTATATCGCAGATAAGTGTCTTTCCTGGCTTTTTTCCTGGTTTTGTAATCAATGGTTCCTGCAGGTTTAATCCTTTCTTTTTTAGCGATGTCACCAACACGCGGTATGGGAATGTAAGCAAATGGACCTGGAATTTTGGTGATGCAACATCCACTGCTGATGTCTCTTCTCAACGAAATCCATCATGGAAATATACTGATACGGGTAGTAATCGGGTGTCACTGATCGTTGAAAGCAGTAAGGGCTGTGTTGATACTGTAACGCACGACGTAGCAGTGAGAGACAAACCTTTTGTAAACCTTGCCTTTCGTGATACGCTGATCTGCAGCATAGATACCCTGCAACTGAGTGTAAAAGGTGGCGGCAGTTTTTCGTGGTTGCCAAATTCAGCGATCTTAAATCCGCAGTCTGCAGACCCACTCGTGTTCCCGAAAACAACCATTACCTACCAGGTCACCGTCACTGACCAGTCTTGTATAAACACAGATTCCGTAAGAGTAAGAGTGGTGGATTTTGTAACCCTCGACGCAGGGGTCGATACTACCATCTGCCTCACCGATAGCATTCTTTTTAACCCCAGGTCCGATGGTCTTCGTTTTAGCTGGAGACCCGGGGCCACGTTGAATAACGCCACCGTAAAACGGCCGTGGGCAACACCGCTGTCCGCTACAACTTACCAGGTGCTGGCAACCATAGGAAAGTGTAGTAACACAGACGATATAACGGTTACACCTATCCCATATCCCAGTTCAAACGCGGGCAAAGACGTATGGTTATGTTATGATGATACGACCCAGCTCAATGGTACCATTAAAGGGGCTTCTTTTAATTGGTCTCCGGCAGGCAGCCTGGTAAACAGCAACACGCTCATGCCCATTGCCCACCCTTTAAGAACGACCAATTATGTGCTGACAGTTTATGACATACTTGGTTGTCCGAAACCAATAAGGGATACCGTTATAGTTACAGTAAACCCGAGAATAGCTGCTGACGCTGGCCGGGACACCTCTATTGTGTCCGGCCAACCACTTCAGTTAACCGCTACTGGTGGCCAATCCTACCAATGGTCTCCCCCTATCGGATTAAACAGAATATCTGTCAAATCACCAATTGCGATCCTGGATGACAACATGGTGTATTCGGTAAAAGCTATCGACGATAAAGGCTGTTTCAGCTATGATACCATGAACGTCAAAGTATTTAAGATAAGTCCTGACATATTTGTTCCCAATGCGTTTACCCCTGGCAAAAGCACCAACAACCGTTTTAGACCAATACCCGTTGGGATCACCCGTGTAGAGCTGTTCCAGGTTTATAATCGCTGGGGTCAATTGGTATTCAGTAGCGCTGATGCCGAACAGGGATGGGATGGCAGGCTCGGTGGCAAAGACCAGGACGCTGGCGCCTATGTATGGATGGTCAGGGGAACAGACTACACCGGCAGCCAGATTTTTAGGAAGGGCAGTTTGGTGTTGTTGAGGTAGCTTTCAGCCGTCAGCCGTCAGCAGTGAGCTTTCAGCTATCAGCCGTCAGCTATCAGCTTATTTGAATGCGATTGGTTTGAATGTCCACAATCTCCTTGCTTGCATTTAATTTAACCAGGAATATCACAGCTGCCAACTATCTTCATTGTTAATCATAAGTTCAAATGATGCACGCAGTGCTCTGCTGATAGCTGATAGCTGACGGCTGATAGCTTCTTCCCCCAAATCACTAACTTTGATCCCTCACCATCTAACCCCTCTTTTTGTATGAAATTTTTAATCGTGGCCGTTTTCTGTATGTTTTGTTCAGTGTGTTTTGCCCAGAAACAAAAAGCTGCTGTTACCAATCGTTTTGCTGGTCTTGATACCGCGTTCGCAAGAGTGCTGAAAGACTGGAAGGCGGCCGGCTTCTCCGTTGCTGTAGTGGAAAAAGGCCAGGTGGTTTATTCCAGGGGTTTTGGATACAAGGACTGGGAAGCAAAACTGCCAGTTACTGAAAATACACTGTTCGCAATCGGTTCCTGCACAAAAGCCTTTACTTCATCACTAATAGGTCTCCTCAATAAAGATGGCAAGGTTGAACTGGATAAACCGGTTCGTAACTACTTGCCCGCTCTTAATTTTTACAACAACGACATGAATAGTAATGTAACGTTGCGTGATATGATGTGCCACCGGACAGGCGTCTCCAGGTACGACTATTCATGGTATTTTTTTCCTTCGCGTTCCAGAGATACGCTGATGCAGCGCATGCGGTATATGGAACCGTCTGAACCGCTTCGACAGAAATGGCAGTACAACAATTTTATGTTTATGCTGCAGGGATCGGTTGTAGAAAAGATCACAGGCAAAAGCTGGGAGGAAAATATCCGTGAGAAAATATTCAAGCCACTGGGCATGAACAACTCCACCGTATCACTGGAAGAATGGTTGAAGGGTGAAGACATTGCCAAAGGTTATGGCTTAATAAATGATAGCCTTATTAAAAGATTGGACTACTACGATATCAGCGGCATGGCGCCCGCGGGTAGCATCAACAGCAGCGCCAGCGACATGGCGAAATGGGTGACAACCTGGATCAATGGCGGAAAATATCAGGGCAAGGAAATTTTATCTTCTCAATCTGTTTCAGAAGCAATGAGCTCTCAAATGGTAGTCACTGCAGCCCTTCCTGGCAGCAAAACACCTGACATTTACATGGCTAACTATGGCTTTGGATGGATGCTTTCCAGCTATCGCGGGCATTACAGGGTTGAGCATGGCGGCAACATCGATGGCTTCAGTGCTAGCACCACTGTATTTCCGACTGATGGTATTGGCATCGTCGTATTGGTCAATCAGAATGGCTCAGCGGTGCCATCAATCATCAGGAACCTGGTGGCGGACCGTATCCTCGAACTGAAATATAAAGACTGGGAATCAGAGCAATTTGGCGCTGCAACAGAAGGAAAGAAAAATGCAAAAGACTCTGAACAGACAAGAACGTCCACCCGCAAAATAGGCACCAAACCGTCACATCCTGCCATTGACTATACTGGCATTTATACTTCGCCAGGAAAAGAAAGTTTCGAGGTAGAGTTAAAAGGAGACTCTCTTTTTATGACCGGTGTTAAAACGCCCAACTGGCTGCGGCATTACCACTACGATGTGTTTGACCTGATCGATAAAGATGACAGGCTTGACAATGACACCACCAATTTAGACAACCTGAAAATTATGTTCCGGATGGATGAGGCTGGTAATATCGCAAGCGCGTCCATGTCACTCGAAGGACCCGTAAAACCGATCGTGTTTACCAGAGGGGAAAAAACTAAAGCAATGGTAAAAGACAGCCTTGCGAAATACGTCGGTGACTACAACCTGGGAGGCACCATTCTAAAAGTTTATATCAAAGGAGAAAACAGGTTGTACGTTTTTATACCCGGCCAACCGGAATATGAACTTGCTGCTGTTGATAAAGACAGGTTCAATATTAAAGCGTTGTCAGGTTATAGTGTTCTATTTGCAAGTAACAGCAAAAGCGAGGTAACAGAAATGTCTTTTATACAACCGAATGGAACCTTTAAGGCAACGAAGGTTGTTAAATTTTAGTTTATTTTTTAACCACAAAGGACTCTAAGAGGAAGCGCAGAGGTGCACAAAAGAATTACTCTGTGGCCCTTTGCGCTTCCTCTTGGCGTCCTTTGCGGTTAAATCTCTAT
>JBBPYM010000164.1:0-2666 GCA_038199905.1 Chitinophagales bacterium
GAATTCCGAGCCCTGACTTTTATGAATTGTCATAGCAAACACCGTCTCCGCCTCCGACAGGTAACCCGGCAGTACTGTCTTCAAACCGCCATGTCCATCTTCGAACCATGCCATCAGCACACCCTTTTCATCTGGTCTTATGATAGCAGTATCACCATTAAACAGTTCTTGGTCGTAGTAGTTACGGGTAAGGATGATGGGCCTGTTCTCATAGAATTCTGCATTAACCTTAATCAGCTTTTTATCGTGCAGGAACTTTTCTATTGCTTTATTGATAGCATACAATCCCTGTTCTCCATCACGTATGGCGCATAATACGCGAAGATTGTTCATGGCGCGCAATGCAAGAAGGGTATCTTTTTGCTTGATGAAAGCCCGGTACCCTGCGATAAATTTTTCAAATTTGTCTTTTGAATAAGACTCGTCAATATCTACCTGGCCGCTTGGGTCCTTCTCGATAAATTCAGTTAATACGTGTTGGTCATTTTTTATGATTGCTTTGCTAAACCTTCCAATACCTGTTGCGCTATTAAATCGATGGCTCTCTCTTAATTCAACCAGGTGCTCAAACAAAGGGTGACTGTTATCTTCAACAATAAAACTATCTGGCACTTGTTGAGACTGATCTTCAATGAAAGAATTTATAAGAGAGATTCGGGGTGATGAGAACTGGTTCAGCACGGTTTTGGACTGGCAGAGATCACCAAATAAACTTCCTGCTTCTACAGAAGCAAGCTGGTCCTTATCCCCCAGCAATATCAGTCGCGTATGTGGACCTATGGCATTTAATAGTTTTGAAAATAAAGCCACATCAATCATGGAACATTCATCCACTATTACAACATCATGAGGTAAGGGATTAGATTTATCGTAATGAAAATATGGACTGTCTCTTTTTGATTTCAACAACCGGTGTATCGTTGAAGGTTGCAGCGACTGTAATGTGGCAGTTGTGGCTTCATCAGTTAGCCGCCTGGTTGTTCGCAGGCTTTCGCCCATCCTTGATGCAGCCTTGCCTGTGGGCGCTGCAAGAGCCACTTTTAGAGCCGGGTTAAGGGCATACAAAATTCTCAGTATCATTGCAACGGTTGTTGTTTTGCCTGTGCCCGGCCCACCTGTTATAATTGTAAAATTATTCAAAACACCGGTGAGCGCTGCCACCAGTTGCCAGTTGGGAATGCTTTTGTTCTCAAGGTTTTTAGACTGTAGCCGGGATTCAAAAAGTTGTTGGATTAACGCTCTATTTGATTTCAACGTTGATATGCGTTCCGGCAACGCAGTCTTCTCGTCGTCAATAAATTGATAGATGCGTTCCAGAAAACTGGTTTCATACTTGAAATACCTTTGCAGATATAACCGGTTGTTAAAAAGAACAAATGGCTTCTTGTCTGTTCCGTCGGAAGAAACAAGATCAAGACTTTTTAACGCCCTACCCGTGTTTTCAATATTTTTATAAAAGGTTGGTAGTTGTTCATTTAGTTCCCCGTGTTTTTCCAGGTGAAGGCAGATATGTCCTTCACCAAGTTTTTTTGAAATCAGGTAAGCATAGGGCTTCAGTGCCTCTGAATCAAAATATTCCGCGAACTGCTGGTGCACATCATTGATGGTTTGCATGTTATCTATTTGTAGATCTATTCCTAAAAACAACCTTACCATTTTTAAAACAACACTATACTACTATTGTTTAATTACTCCCTTTAGTTGAACTGACTGATTTTTATAATATATTGCCGGCTTCAATTCTCAATAAAGGTAAATGCCATCTCATGAAAAAACTTTTTACTTTTTTCTTCGTCCTCTTGTGCGTCACAACCTGTAAGGCTCAGCCTGCAAAACATGTGATTCTTATCACACTTGACGGTTCCCGTCCAGATTTTTATTTAGATAGTTCCTGGCATGCTGATAATATAAGGCAGCTTATGAAAGAAGGTACTTATTCCAATGGCGTTAACAGTGTTTTTCCCAGCATGACTTATCCTTCACATACAACCATTGTTACAGGTGTTCAACCCGCGAAACATGGTGTTTATTACAATAATGTCTTCGAACCAGGGGGATCAACAGGTAAAATATACTGGAACGATAGTTCTATTAAAGTTCCTACAATCTGGAAAGCTGCGGAAGAAAAAGGCCTTAAGGTTGCGAGTTTGTACTGGCCGGTATCTGCAGATGCGCCGGTGATTTTCAATATTCCGGATAATGGAAGTTTGGGAGAAGCTAACAAACAGGCTTTCTCAAGACCCGCCGGCATTACGGAAGAATTAAAAATGAATGTTTTTCATGATACCGGAAACTTGAAATACGCCATGGATACCAACGTTGCTAAAATGGCGGCTTATGTAATTAAAAAAGATAAGCCCAACCTGATGACTATCCATTTTTTTTATATTGATCATTCTGAACATATTACTGGTCGTGATGGCGAGATGGTAAGAACTTCAGTTGTGAATGCAGATAAGGGTGTGGGAATCGTGGTTAAAGCATTAAAGGAAGCCGGCATTTGGGATGAGACGGTTCTGATAGTGACGGGTGACCACGGTTTTAAAAATGTTTCAAAGAATGTTAACCCGAATGTATGGCTTGCAAAAGCAGGCTTGATAACGGATGCGAAAACGGGTGACTGGAGGGCACAATTCAACTCGGTTGGCGGCTCAACTTTTTTATAC
>JBBPYM010000165.1:0-6968 GCA_038199905.1 Chitinophagales bacterium
CATTTGGCTTGTCGATAAGCCATTCCACTGGCAATTTGTTTCGAAAGTATCTTTCTGAATAAGCTTCAAGTACCGAGTTTTGGTCTCGGTTTGGATAGTTTTTTTTTAGCTTCATGCTTGATTCATTCTAGTACTTTGTTCAAAGTTAAATCAACTGGAAAAAGTTCTGAATCAACAGGTGAATTTTGATCACTTTTTGAGTTTTGGCAATTGCTCTCACACACCATTGACCTTTTAGGTGAATGATGTGTGGAAATTCATTGATAATGATAATGATGATAATTATAAATTCAAGTTGCACTTCGGCAGCTGTATAACCCAAAATACAACAGCTAAACTCTTGATCGATACTCAAAGGTCATTAATAATAAGGAAAGAACGTAAATAACAAACAGTGTTCATTGGGTAGTGTAGGGCTTCTAGTTGATGACAAAAGACTTTTACTGCAAAATGGAAGATGAGATCATTACTTTTACGAGAAAATCTAAGTCATTGAGCACATCGGCTGAAGTAATTGCATGCTTACTTGTGTAAAGCTATGCAAAGGCAACCCGACGGTAGGTATCAATGACTGTTTGCTGATAGATACGCCCTACGCCTTTGATGGTCCCCACATAATAGGTAACCTGGGTGCTCGGTTTCGATTTCACATTGAGCTTCCTGCTTGTCTTTTTTGCGCTCCATGGCAATCACTTGGGCTTCGTTAAGGAGTAACCCAGCTTGTGCAACACGGGCTTCCAGGGCTTTTAAACGCTTCTCAAATACCTCCAGATCGTGTCGTTGCCAGACACAGCGCACACTAGCCGCAGATATGAAGATTCCTTTCTTGCGTAACTCATTACACGCGCGGGGTTGACCATAGGGAGGATAATCAAATGCTATTTTTACGACGGCTTCTTCTGCTTCAGGCTCAACCCGATTTTTAGGGAGGGGTTTACGACGACTGATCTTCCGCAAGGCTTCTTCTCCACCAGTGTTATAAAGTTCCTTCATGTGGTAGAAACTGTCTCGGCTGGTACCCATAAGTTTGAAGGCAAGAGTCACGTTTTGTAATTGTTCCGCTAAATTGAGTAAGCCAACGCGGGATTTGATTAATTTAGTTTCTGAGTTCATGATCTGACATTTTTGGCCTTATAAATAAGTGTCGTTACTTAAATTTAATCCCAAGTGTCAGATCAACTCTTAACTTTTACAAATTAAAGCGTAGCAAACCCAACTTCTTCTCCCCCACTACCCACCTGCCAACCACATTCCCCTTTCCCTCCAAAACAAACTTATAAAACGCCGAAGGCACATCCTTCAAACTAACACTAACTTCCTCCTTACCCACCGCAACCGTTTTCAGCAAATTATACTCATCAGCACCTCCAGTCTTAACATTGTTACTCGTAGCCACATAAATCTTCACCTTACCTTTTTTGTCAACAGCTTTCCACCTGATCGTTGCATTACCGTTTTCCACAACCACCTTCGGATCAGTGATTGACAGTTTTCCAATCAGCGGCACACCATCTACTTCCCTGCTGACCGGTTGTGGTACAGTGATATTCATGAAGCGTGCGATGGTCGGCATGATGTCAACGATGGAACTTTTGTTTTCTTTGAAATGATCGTTCAGGTTGGTGGCGTTGGTGAAGATCCAGCCTGATTTTTCCCGGGGTGATTGTCCGCCATGACCTTTGCCGGTGGCGGAATCGCGGCCGTGATCGGTGGTGATGACGAGCAGCCAGTCCTCATTGAAATTTTTTTGCCTGTATTGTATGGACTCCCAGATGCGGCCGACCTGTGCGTCCGCATATTCGATGGCTTGATAAAATTCAGGACCATCACCGTACCTATGTCCCATGTCATCGGTGTATTCCAGGTACACCCAGGAAAGATCCGGGGCATCAGACTTTATATAAGCAGCGGCTTCATCGGCGACATGTTCATCGATTTTATGCATGTAAGCGCTTAACCTGTCGTGGGGGAAACGGATAGTGTCTTTCTCCAGTCCATCCACGTGATGGTCAACATGAATGGCGCCGGTCTGCGGCAGGCCATCGCCCACCAGTTTCGTGCGATTATCCAGCCAGGAAGAAAAAACAGCGATCTTCTTTTGTGGAGACTGCTCTTTTAATAGCTTGAAGATAGTGGGGTAATTGTAGTTTGGCGCTTTGATGTCGTTACCCCAAACATTGTGTTTGTTCACCCACACACCGGTGAGTACACTGTTATACCCTACGGCAGAAATAGTGGGCGTTTGGTTATAACCGCCTTTCTCGCCACCTACTAACGCTTTTGCGTAACCGCCTACCTTGGCAATCGCCTGCAGGTTAGGAAGCTTCAATTTTTCAATCACATCTGACGGAATCCCGTCGACGATAATGAAGATGGCTTTTTTGGTTTTAGGCTGCGAGAAACTCTGCAGCATAAGGAGAACTGTTACAAGAATTAGGGTAATGCTTTTCATAAAAAAACTTTTAAACGAACTATCGTTCATGTGGATAATATTGATTGGTTACGGAGCCGTCTTTATATAATTTAAGTATGGCGAAACCTGGCGGTGTCTCGAGGTAATAGCCCGGACCAGCGGATTCTTTATCGCCCTTGCCCCACCAAAAGCCTGACATCGCGCCATTGCAATAATACCAGACCCCGTTATAAAATGTTTGATCGTACAAATGGTTGTGGCCGCTCAGCATTACTTTCACTTTGTCGCGGTGTTTATAGAAAAGGTCTTTTAATTTTTTGTTGTCGGAATGATTGCCCTTAACAAGCACGGGTGTAGCGCCGAAAACAGGAAAGTGCGACATCAACAGCGTGGGCGTATTGACAGGAAGTTTTCCCAACTCCTTTTCCAGCCAGAGAAATTGCTCATCGTCCAGCGAGATATTTTTGTTGTTGCCATCTAATACGATAAAGTGCCAGCCGCTTTGCGAAAAACTGTAATACCGGTTGGGTATCGCTAACCGGCTGACCACATAGTTTTTCCCATACATTTCATCTTCCTTTTCCGGTGCCGCCCACCAGGGATCGTGGTTGCCTATGCAGCCGTAGACCTTGAAGGCTGACATCGTTTTCATGCAGTCGTCCCAGGCACTCCATTGTTCAACGACCCTTTCTCTTTTTATGTCTGCATAGTCCGCGGCATGGATTGAATCGCCGCCATTAAGGATGAAGTCGATCTTAAATTTCTTTACATCTTCCAGGCATTTCTTGTACCTGGCCGGCACATTGTCTTCCGGGCGGATATGCACATCCGTTATATGCGCGATCGTTAATGCCAGCCCACGCTTTTTGCTTTCTGTGGCCCAGGTAGTAGTGGCCGGCAGGGCAGCAGCGGCAGCCAGGAGGCTGCTTCGTTTTAATAGGTCTCTCCTGTTCATATTGTAAAGCCAACGGATTTAAATAAAGGGAAGCGGTTAGTGCTTACCGTTATAATACTTTTATAAACAAAAACCACCGGTTTATTGCCAGCCGAAAATTTGGCGCAGTCTCGAATTTAATACCGCCTGGTTATAAGGCACGGGCCGGTAATAATATTTTGGATCTATAAATTGTCTTGCCTTATTATCGGTAACAATCGCACCACTCGTGCAGTTCGTTAAATACATGGTTACATTTTCACCAAAGCAGCCCACCTTGTAATAAAATATCCCCGCTGACGGGTTGGGTGAAGGTAGCGCGGTGTTCTTGTCTATCAAACCAATATCGGGTACACCGTCACCAGTAAGGTCATAGGTTCCGAGTCCGGGGAAATACATTCCTTCAGGAATACTTTGCAGCGCTTTTCCGGCCTGCCACCGCATGAGGTCATCGAATCGGTATCCTTCAACAGCAAATTCTGTTCTCTTTTCGCGGCGGATTTCCAGGATAACTCCCTTGTTGGCGCCCGAAACATTTGGATATTTCGCAGCAAGCACCGGATCAGGATTGGTATTTATGGTGAGGCTCATTGGTGGCAGTCCCGCACGGCTGCGCAATAGGTTAACCGATTTGTCGAGATCAGGTTGTGTTAGTGTGCCGAGTTCTGCCAAAGCCTCCGCGTAGGTCAGTAAGACTTCTGCATACCGGTAAGAAGGAAAGTCAACGTTATTCACAACCTTGGTGTCTGTAGAGTTGATATACCCTTTGAGTTGGTGGTAACCGGTAAAATTCTTATTGAACCTCAGCACGTAAGGGATAGTGGCTGGTGCAAGCCTTATTCCCGGACTAAACATAACCTGCGAAAGCCTGGGGTCACGATTTAGGAACTCCTGTACATAACCGAATGACTGGTAGCCGGGCTGGTCGGTGAAACGCGTGCCGTCTTTCATTAAGTAAGTCTGAACCAGGTCACGGGAAGGGGATTGTTCGTAATTAAAAATGACGCTGTTGTTATTGCCGTTTCTTCCCAAATCCTGGTCATAAATATTTGACAGCAGCACTTCTTTATTACCCACCAAACTCGCGCTGTTAAACAGAGATGCATAATCGGTAGCAGGGTTGCCGGTGTTTATAATGCCGAACTTATTAGACGTGATTATTTCGTTCGATACCGTCGCTGCCTTATCTGCTACAACCAACCTTGGAATAATTTCATCAAACTGTTCCATAAATGCTTTTTACGGTATTATCTGTACCCCTTTCCAAAATGCTACATGGTTCCTTATCTCTTGCGCTTCATCTTTTGCCTGCGGATAAAACCAGGCTGCGTCTTTATTGGTTTTACCATTCACCGCAAGAGAATGATAAGAGGCAATTCCCTTCCATGGACAGGTGCTGTGGGTATCAGATGGCTGTAAATATTCGCTCTTGACCGAATCCGCCGGGAAGTAATGATTGCCTTCCACCACTATCGTATTACTGCTTTCTGCTATTACCTCGTTGTTCCAAATTGCTTTCATAATTGCATATTTTAAATTTACTTCAATTGCATAACTAAATCGCCACCTTTATGTTGCAGGCTTTCTTTAATTCCCATCAGTTCATCATGAGGTAGATGGTGATTAACCAAATTCATTTTGTATTTATTGTTGAGGGGGAAAGGCAAGCGGGTTTACCATGGGCTTTTTATATGGAACAGACGAGTTGTTTGTGTTTTTCTACTACCCTGGCGGGGGTGAAAAATAAGTTAATAACAAGTGGTATTAATTGTGTTTGGTTATCCGCCTTTTCAAGGCTACCGACACAAGTATAAGCGTGATACCAGAAATGAGGCATGAATATATGCGTTGTTTTTATCTTCGGCATTCAGCGTTCCAGCGGAATGTAGGGTGGGTAGAAAAAACCCAAACATTGGTCTCTGTTCCAGCGGAACAGAAGAAGTGATCCGGGACAAATGTATACAACCTGACTACAAAAAAAAAAATTGACATCATTGACTTACTTGATATCACCCTGCTTTGGGCCGTTCCTCCGGAACAGATGCTAATTTGATCATTTTTTCTACCCACCTACCGTCCCGCTGGGACGGAGCACGGACGGCATTTGTAGGGGCGGGGCTTGCCACCGTCTTGACTGCATACGAAAGGGTTGTATTTTTATGGGAGACGTCGACAAAATACTACGTGTGACCGGTCCAGTCAGGCGGGGGCAAGCCCCGCCCCTACAAACGGCGCGTCTTAAAAATGTAATGTAGACATTGATGTAGGCACCGCTGATTTTGTAAAATGAGTTAAGAAAGATGTTTCCTAAAAAGGAGAAAACCAGACCCCGTTACACAGTGCCGTTTGGATAACGACCTTTAGTATTAATCTTTGAGAACAGCTTTAGGATATAACTATACGGTCATTGAAAAAAATCAAGGCGCTAGTTGTAGGGTTTAAAATTTCAAGGTATAAACATGTAGATTTGTTTCTAACGTATCCTTGAAAAGGCGGAAATCCACTACTCTCCTCCTGACTTGTTGGTAGGCTTTTGGTCGCCTAGGTGGCTCCAAAACTTTATAAGCCTATCCCGGTTAACCTACTTTAGAACTGACGTTCATACCGCAACGTGGCATCAAGTCGGGATCAAAGCAGCATGCAGCAGCATTTTACAGGCATCTGAAACAAACCATGTAGTACAATAAAACTTTTTATTGCCAACATCAAAATTTAAGATTACCAGATACATTATGTGCAGATGAATGATTTACGATACTTCTGATGCTCGTTGCAAGCCATTCGCTTTCTTCCATTGGAAGTAGATGACCGGCGCCGGAAGTAGTTATTAGTTTTGCATGCCTAAAAACACGCATAACCTCATTTTTGATTAGATCGACAGTGATAACAGGATCATCTTCGGAGGCAATCACGGTGATGGGAAGCCGAAGCAATTCTACAATGTCCACTATTGAATGGTCTATCCCTTTTAAAACCCACCATTGCCTGCTTGTATTGTGAACCTCAAGTTGGTTTTGAATAGCCGTTGTATGTTGATCGATAGTTAAAGGCTTCTTTGTGATTGTAGCAATTGTATTCTCTGCATCTCCTCGCTCAGGCATTCGTAGCATGCTTTCTTTTTCTTTTGTTGTTATCGGTTCAGTGGAAGGCGGAGAAGGAGCAACAAGGATCAACTGGTCAACAGATCCTGCCGGAGCAGTAGCTGCCAACTGCATGGCAATTTTGCCTCCCATGGAATGGCCAATAAGCGTATAATATTTAACGCCTAACAAGTTCAATTGATCCTGTACATACGTTGCATAGCGCTCAATAGATGGCGCCTGGAGAGAAGGTGTGCCGCCAAAGCCCGGAAGGTTAATGCTTATACAACGGAAGGTACCTTTTAAATTCTCTACTACCCAATTCCAGCTTTGTGCTGAACCACCAAAGTAATGTAAGAAGACTAAGACCTTTCCACTCTTCCCAGATTGTATGATGGCGTTATTATCTGTCATAAGCTTTTTGAATTTTCGGTGTTTAGTATCTTTAGCTATCAGCTATCAGCTATCAGCTATCAGCTATCAGCTATCAGCTATCAGCTATCAGCTATCAGCTATCAGCTATCAGCTATCAGCTATCAGC
>JBBPYM010000166.1:0-7194 GCA_038199905.1 Chitinophagales bacterium
CAGGTTGGTAAAAAACAAATAAGAAAATAAGAAAATTGCATCAACGGAACCACCGGAGGTAGCGTTAAGCGCGGGGCCAGGTTGTGAATCCACGTATATAGGCTCTTTTACAATCTTTCGGGGCATTCAGCCGGGATCAAAGCAGCACGCTACCAAAACATGGCCACTACTCCTCGCTAAGAAAGCGTTTGATTTAGGGTAAATAGATAAAGCGCTCAAACTTTCCTAAAAACACACATACTGACACCCACAACCCACACCTCATACCTCATACGTCATACCCCATACCTCATCCCCCATAGCTCATCTAGCCTTCGATCTCAGCAATCCCTCCGGCACCTTCAACTCCCCGGTTCCCGCGTCTATTAACCCGTTGCGCTCGTCCTCTATGTTTGTGGCCTGTGTGTATACGTCACCGGCGATGGGTCGGTTGCGGAGTTCCTCTTTGTATTGTTTGATAAGAACGGCGCGGTCATCAGATTCTTTTGGTCCACCATAATCTGCGAAACCAAAACCGCCCCACTCACTGACAACCAGTGGCACCTGGTTCCTAAAGAAAAATGGATCACCAACAACAAGGGGGAAAGCGGCTACCCCTTCAAGATCTCCGCCTATCAGCCTGTCCAGTTGTTCCTTCCATCGCTGCAGATCTGGGGTGTACAGGTGAGCCGTCAGCAAATCGGATTTCAACCTGCCTTCATTGGAAATGTGTTGCCATCCATCATTGTCTACCACGAGGAACTGTGGATGATAAATTTGCATATAGTGGTACATCTCTGTTATGTACTGCCTTGTTTCTACATTGGTGGCAATATCCTGGGCGCCCCAGTCTTCATTATAAAGGCTCCAGATAACAACAGATGGATGTGTTTCAATAAGGGTAAGCATCCTTAACAATTCTGCGCGGTGGTTGTCGCGGCTCAGCCTGTTCGAGCGATGTGGACTTGGTACTTCCACCCATAACATTAGTCCTATCTTATCAGCAAGGTTATAGATCCGAGGATCAACACCTGCAATATGTATACGTACCAGGTTACAGCCAAGCTCCTTCATTGCATACATATGTTTCTTAATCTCCTCGTAGGTAGAAATACCTGGCTGGTATAAGATTCCATCGAGGTAAATGGACTTATTGTTAAGGTAAACACAGCAGCCGCGAGCCTCAATTTTCCGGAGACCAAAATGTGTTTCTATTTCTGATTTGTATCCTGTTTCATCAATCAACTGTGCAACGAGTCCGTAAAGTATGGGATTGTCCGGCGACCACATTTTAGCGCCCGGTATTTCAATTACAACACGTTGTTGTTTCTGACCGGCTTCAAGTTTCAACGGAAACTCATCGGTGGCTAGCGGTTCGCCGCTTTGTTTCCCCATGTATACATGAAGGCGAAGTTTATAATTACCCGGGTCATGAATACGAGTTGTAAGGTTAAAGCGAACAAGGTTATCTTCAACAATACTTACCACACCTACCCTGGAACGAAGACGGTTCCTTTCCACTACTTCGAGCCATACACTTCTTACAGCGCCGGTATAAGTCTGGTACCAGATACCTCCTTTCTTGTACACATACGACTCCTGTTTACCGCGCGGCAGGTCAGCGTCCATAGTATCCGCGACGCGCACAGTAAGTCGGTTGACCTCCTGCAAATTTTCTTCGTTAAGCTCGTAAGAAAAAGAGGTGTACTCCCCCATGTGTACCTGCTCCCCTTCAATTGTGCTAAGAGGAAATCCATTCAACCATACCTGTGTTTCATACCCGCAGGCGCCAAAGGTAAGCTGCATCATAGTGTTTGAGTGGTCGGAATCATCTTTACGAATGGGCTTTGGAAACTCCCTTTCATACCAGGCTACCACTTTATCCCGCCACGTGTTAGTCGCCACCTGTCCCTTGGCACCTAACATATGTTCTTCTATTGAGCCAGGCCAATGGGCAGTATCTTCATATTCATGGCCGAGAAACCAGCTATTTTGCACACCACTATCTGCCGGATCGATGGCAAAGCGCCACTCACCATCTAACAATTCATAACTATTGGGTCGAAGGACGGCGCGTGGCAACGGGTTACTCATGATATCTTCCGTGCCATTTTCTTCTTTACTTATTGTCAGTCCATAATTTGGATGAATGATTTCCATGCTGATTAGTTTGTTCTAAATATATAACGTTGAAACTTAGAAATATGTTGGCAGCAGTAGCAGCGTTTGCGAAGCACAAAAATTATTAAAGCCGATGGCGAAACCGGCAAACAGTGGTCTCTCAAAAGCTAGTCTGCAAACATCTGACGGCTGATAGCTGATAGCTTCCCCTCAGCTCCCCTTCCGGGACTGCAATTTAATTACCTCACCGTTTACTTTAACCGAAACCTTTTTACCTCCAGGTGACGATACCCTGTAAGTGGTCACTTTTCCATCTTTCCATGACATGTCAACGGTAAAATTTCCACGGGCTTTAAGGCCTTTTACTTCACCTGATATCGTCCAGGCATCGGGTAAGGCGGGTAACAGGTTTATATAACCGGCATGACTCTGTATCAACATTTCGGCGATGCCCGCGGTTCCGCCAAAGTTACCATCAATCTGGAAAGGCGGATGGGCGCAAAAAAGGTTCGGATAGGTTCCCCCACCGTTAGACATATTAACACCTGTGCTAAAAGTTGGTTTGAGCAACTGTGTGAACAATTTGTACGCCCTGTTGCCATCTTGCAATCTTGCCCAGAATAACAACTTATATGCTTTGGACCATCCCGTGCCGCCATCACCACGAACGTTGAGCGATGCTACCGCCGCTTCCGCAAGTTCAGGGGTAAATTCCCGGTTGATTAACGGTGCCGGGTACACGCCATATAGATGCGACACATGCCGGTGTTTCGGGTCTGTCTCTTTATATTCTTCCAGCCACTCCATCAGCCGGCCATCCTTGCCAACAATGCCTGGTGGCGGCAGCAATCTTAAATTTTCCTGTAAAGACATCTTGAAGGTTTCATCAACACTTAAAATCGTGGCAGCTGTAATTACATTGGTAAATAATTCACGAATGATCTGGTTATCTACGGTTGGCCCCATACAAATATTAGCAGTTTTTCCGTTGGCCATGTAAAAAGAATTTTCTGGTGAGACCGACGGCGCCGTCACCAGCCAGCCGGTGGACGGGTCCTTTATCAGCACGCTTTTATAAAACTGGGCGGCTCCTTTTAACACCGGGTAAATACTTTGAAGGTATTTCTTATCCCCTGTAAACTCATAGTGCTCCCATAAATTATTACAAAGCCAGCCAGAACCTGAATTGGTGGCGCCCCAGGACGCATCTTCACCCGGCTCCGTGTATCCCCAAACGTTAGTGATAACATGGGCAACCCAGCCTTCCGCATTGTAATATGCCCTGGCAGTTTTTTCACCGTTTTTTACCAGTCCTTTAACAAGGTCAACAAGTGGCAGGTTTAACTCTGAAAGGTTGGTTATTTCCAACGGCCAATGGTTCATTTGAACATTCACATCAAGATGATAATCTCCGTTCCATGGTGTTTGAACCTGTTCCGCCCACAGTCCCTGCAGGTTTGGTGGCAATAAGCCAACACGGGTGCTGCTGATGCTCAGGTACCTGCCATACTGGAAGTATAAAGTCGCCATCCCGTTATCAGCGACGGGATCATTAAAAAAAGCCAATAGTCTTTTGTCAGTAGGCTTGGCATCTCCTTCATCTTTTCCTAAGTTTAGCTTTACCCTGCCAAATAGTTGTTGAAACCTTGCTACATGCTGTTGTTTCTGCACCGCATAAGTTTTTTTAATGGCAGCATCCAGCAACGATCGTGATTGTTTCTTATAGTCATTGCCCCGGAAATCAGTGGCTGATGACACATATATTATTACCCCGCTGGCATCTTTTACCACCAGGCTGTTTTGTTCAACGCTTATTTTGCCACCCTTTGCCGACGCTTTTACTCTTGACATATACATCATGCCATTACCATCCGTGCCATTATTCAACTGTCCTGCCATTTGCAGTTCATTGCCTTCCGTACTAACCGCGAACCTTTCTGGCCGGTCAATTGAAATGGTGAAATTTAATTGACCAGGTTTATCAGCCGTTAATTTTATAATGCCAACGTCATCGCCAAAACTTGTGAAATATTCCCGGCGATAGTTCACACCATTTACGCTGTAACTACAGGTAGCGGTAGCATCATCCAAAGACAGTTCGCGATGATAACTTTCCGGTTTCACATCCTGGCTGTCAACGCCCTTATAATTAAACCGCAAGTACAGGTTGCCTAAAACCTGGTAACAACCAAACGGCACATTGGCACCATTGCCATGACCCGAACCTTTGCCTTTGCAGACAAATGTTTTGTTTACCAATGCCTGGGCGAGATCATTTTTCCCTTCAAGCAGCAGGCTTCTTATTGCAGGCAGGTTTTTATATGCCTCATAATTATTGGCGTCCTGCTCCGAGCCAGACCATAAGGTGATTTCATTAAGAACAACTTTTTCTTTTGTGATGCCCCCATCAGGCATCATACCCAATCGGCCGTTACCGAGCGGCAGGGTAGCTTCCCATTGTGTTGCGGGACTATCGAACCATAGTCTTAACGGATCCTGTTGCGCTTGCAGCAACAATGTTGGCGCAAATGATAATAACAATAGGCAAGTTCTTCTAACATTCATTACAGGCGATTTAATTAAGTGTATAGTCTTAGCCAAAACTTTCAACAACTGAAATTTAACGAAATATATCATTTATCCGGGAAAACGATGGTGCAAGTATGGCACTAATTTATTATGTTACAGCAGTAATTATTTTATGTTCCCAAACACGTTAAAGGGAACAGGCTTAACCTCTCCTTTTGAGTGCACCCAGGAAAATATTAAAAGTCTCTGTGATAAGCCTCCTGGTATTGCTGGCACTGGCCGGTATTTTTCACTTCTGGCTGATAGCCCATGCTAAAGACATCCTAACGGAGATCGTTAACGTGCAATCAAAAGGAAAATATGACCTGCATCTGAAAAATGTAAAATACAATTATCTAAGCCTAAGACTTGAGCTCAATCGTCCTGTGCTGACAAGTCTTGACACCAGCACCGTAAATGATAAATTTGAAATGCGCTCCGAGCACATTTTTTTACAACTGGAAAGATTATGGCCACTGATTTCAGGTCGCGAATTATTGATCGATTCCATTTCTATGGACAAGCCTTTCTTTAATATCATCGATCAAAAAAATAGCACCACCCAAAAGCAAAGGTCGGGATCGTTCAGCCTTTCAGAAGAAATGGAAAAGGTGTACCAATCTATCCAATCTGTACTTACCACATTAAAAGTAGGCAGCTTCCGGATAAACAAAGGCGCTTTTGCCGTAAATTTTCCATTGTCGGAAAACAGCGTTCCCCTTGAGATCAAAGACATCGATTTTTTTATCAAGGGTCTGCAGATTGATTCTACCAGTGTCTCCCAGGATCCAAACTCTTATACTGATGATATCCAGTTGCAAATTGGCGGGCAAACGATCCAGTTTCCCGAAGGTACCAAGGCGATACAATTCAGTGCGTTCCGGTTTGTTGCAAAAACGGGCAGTCTGGAAATTGACAGCTGCCGCATGTCGGGGGGAGATGAGAACAGCTCTGCGACCTTTGACCTCTTTGCGGAGAAAATGCGCATCCGCAACTTTTACATCGGCAACGATACAGTTGATTACAACAAAATAGACTCTATTTTTTTCACCAGGCCAAAAGTGTCGTTTTTCGTAAAGATCAACGAAGCAAAACAAGACAGCTCGGAAACCATTGCCGCGGCAGTAGACCGGGTAACGTCTGCGGCATTTGGCAAATTATTGATTAAACACGTATCCATAAATAATGTAGTTTTTGATATAGAGATAGAAAGAAAAGAAAAGATCAGCACATTTAACTTTCTTCAGGACAGGCTGGAACTCACCAACCTGGGCCTGGCGTTTTCGCCATCGATGCCTATCAGCGCCGACAACGTCCGCTTCGGGGTAAAAGAGTTTGTGGATTATTTCAGGGATAGCACTTACATCGTACACTTCGACAGCGTGCGTATTAACAATAACCAGTTCGCGCTGCACAACTTCAAAATGGAGTCGACAGAACGGGTAAAAAAAGGTCAGCAAAAAATCCATATTCCTATTCTTCAATTGGAGGGTATTGATTGGTACCAGCTCCTGACTCAAAACAAACTGGAAGCATCTAACTTTATTTTTAATAACCCGTCTATCTATATCACCGCAGCCGAGGGCAAAACAAAATTGAAGAATACTAAAACGATAAATCTCGATACCCTCCTTCGCCAGATGTTTGTTATTAAGAAGCTGGCCATCCGGAACGGGTCGCTCAACTATGTTTTTTCCGGCAATGAGTACCTAAGGATTAATAAGATAAATACAGTGCTAACAAAAGTTGATCTCTCCGTGCCCGAGTCTGTTATTGGTGTACAAAAGATGATCCGTGAATTTAGAACAGGTAATCTCGTGTACCGGAAGGCTGGCTGGAAGATGACTGCCGAAAATATCTTTTATAAAGATGGCAGCTCCTTTAGTGCCGGCACAATTGATCTAATCAATTATTTTCAAAATCTCAAGATCAAAAGCAAAAATGTGCAAATTTCCGGATTGGAAGGCACAGTAAAAAGCAATGCTTTACACCTGGAGAAACTTGCGTGGGATAAGGTAACCATCATAAAGGAACCGTCCGAAGCAAAGAACGGCGCGGCTCCGGGTCTGACAGTCTCGCTGGGATCAGTCGATGGCAAAGCCACTGAATTCACCTTTCGCAACAAGGAGACCATGATTCACTCCAACCTTTCCTTACTAAAAACCGGCAGTATTAATTTAACGGATGGAAAATTGATGCAATTAAATAATGTTCAGGCTGAAGGTAATTCCAGTGAACTAGAAATAGGCAACGCCCACCTCGAAACAGGTAAATTTTCGATTAGAGATGGGCAAGCATCCAAACTTACAGAGGTAGTTGTTAGTTTACCTGCTACAAACAGATCTGTTAATATCAACATTCCCCAGGCAGATTTTGAAATCGATATTAAAAAGGCCATTCTTAATGAATTTAATGTCGGGTGGCTAAACATCATCAAACCAACTATTGCCATCACAAATAATCCCGCCGCAATATTTGCACAAACTAAAAGTCGTAATGGTTTTCCAGCACTGGATCTCAACAATA
>JBBPYM010000167.1:0-3367 GCA_038199905.1 Chitinophagales bacterium
AACCTCGGGTCATAAAAATTCTTGATATCTTTCTCCCGCAAAGAAAGCAGATCATATTCTGAAAAAATATTTTCGTACGTATTTTTCTTTCGATCAGGCACCGTGTAAGGAATGCCCTGCGTGGTTTCAATTTCCTTATCACCAATATACCATTTTGTAAGTGGTAGATGCCGGTAAATTTGATTAGCAAGCCTTGTTTCCAGGTTTTTCCAGTCAAAACAAAAAAATAGGTCCCGGATGTCTTCTAACTGCCTGTTAACTTTTAATCCCAGCCATAAGGTGTTGTGTTCTGTAAGCTTAGCCTTCGATTTGGCAACGAAGTGTTTGTTGAAAGCCGCATCATAAAAGTAAAGATTGCCGCCGGTTGCAATATGCGAAAGCTGCACATCAAAGATTTTCACGGCATCCACCGGCGTAAAGTAAACATCAATCGACGTGTCTAATATTTCGTCCTGCCGGGAAGACATTTTGCGTTGTGCATAAAAGCTGGACGTACGCGAGAGTAGTTCGGTGGGTTCAACCGGTGACGCATGCAAGATAGCATGTGCCGGGTTGGGCGAGGTTAAAAAATCAGGTGCCAGCAGGTTGGCAATTTTTTCGAGTATCCTAACTTGCGTATCTTTTATTTCATTACCAAGATTATACAGTTCAGAGGATATCGCTTCCAGGATCAGTTTAACAGCCGGGTCAAGGTCTTCGGTATTTTTTATGCTCCAGTAGGTAAGAGCATGTTTAAGCATCCTGTTTTTTATAACTTCTTTGGAGTCGTTGATCTCTAGGGGCATACGGTTTTGTTAATCCAGTGAAAGTGGGCTTAAGAACATATTGGTGCGGAAACTAAAAGACTCACCGGTTTTATGTATCACCCCTGTTACAAGTATATCAACCCGTTTCTTTATTTCTGTGAACTGTTTAAATACATTAAACTTTTCCATATCAGACACCGTAACGTTAACTTCTGTATTTGATAAACGGTGCTCGTGGTTTGTGACTGACCTAAGCAGTGACTGCCGGAGTTTTTCCTCCCATAGCCTTGCGCTGACGATCAATTCAAAATCAAGTTCCCATATCTCACAGCCAAAACTTGGGTCGCTGCGGTGTTCTCCAAAACGGGTCATGAGGATCAGTTCCAGGTTTTTGGTAATAGAATCAAACTGGCTGCAGGTGGCAAGCTCGTTACCCTCCATCACAGGGCCAAGTTGCAGTGGTATTTTATAATATACAATGCTCATTTACCTTTTTATTTTTTTTACGACTAATGGTTGAACAGGCTTCTGTAACAGCCGGATCACCATAAAAATTGCATTGAACTGACAACAATTAAAAATAACGATGAATTTTATGATTATGCTATATTTCTTTACATTTTACTCAAAGGTGAAAGCCATCAACTTTCAGCTGACAACTACAGTCCGTTGGCTTCCTTGCAAGCTGTCCGTCTATTTCCAAATTTACTTATTGTGTCCGTTCGCACTTAAATCACATAAGGATTATAAGATAATTATATAATTGCCATCCGCTGACAGCCCATCGCTGAAGACTTAAAGCTAAAACATCAAACCATGCCCACACTCGCCTTAAACGAATCCATGAAAACTGCAGTGGAAATTGCACAGTCGCTCGCAAAGGAATACCACAATGAATATTTTTATCCCGCGCATGTACTGCGTGCCCTCTTACATAAAGAAGTGGGTCTTAAAGGTTTTTTAGAATCTATCGGTAAGGACCCGGCTTACATTATGGAATGGGCCGAAGTAAGGATGGAAGAATACCCCAGAGTCGCCAAAACAAAAGAACACATAACCGGTGATGACGGTATCAAAACGTTGTTTGAAGAGGCCGACAACAACCGTTTAAAAATGGGACTGGACTATATAACTCCCATCTGCGTGCTTGCTGCGATAACTAAACCGGGCGTGGCTTTCAGAGCGGAACAGCTAAAATCTTTTCCCGTTAAAGAAAAAGAAGTACTGGATTCATACCTGAAAGAAGAGAGCATTCAACAGGCTGTGAACGGCAAGGAAAAAACAGCAACAACAGCATCCGCTGGTGGAGCTCTTTTTAAATATTGTGTAGAAAGAACCGCGCTTGCAAGAGAAGGGAAAACTGATCCTATCATCGGCCGTGATAAAGAAACACGCATGATGATGGAGATACTGTGCAGGAGAACTAAACCGAATGTAATCATAATCGGTGAGGCCGGTGTTGGTAAAACTGCGCTGATAGATGGCTTCGCGCTGGACATTGTAAATAAAAAAGTACCCGCGCAACTGGCAGACTCATTATTGTTTGAACTGGACCTGGGAGCGCTGATAGCCGGCGCCTCTTACAAAGGCGAAATTGAGGACAGGCTGAAGAACATTCTCAAAGAAGTTAAACAGTATTCTAAAGCGATCATCTTTATCGACGAGATACACATACTGCTGGATAGCAAAGGCGGCAGCATCGGCGGTGGCGCGGCAAACCTGCTAAAACCTGAACTGGCAAGAGGTGAAATAACCGTTATTGGTGCCACTACCAATGATGAGTTCCGCAAATTTATTGAGCCCGACCAGGCATTCACGCGCAGGTTCGAAGTACTAACCGTGCACGAGCCTGATGAAGTGGCAGCAGGAAAAATGCTTGACCGACTGGCTCCAAGGTTCGCCGAACATCACCAGTTAACCATCGACAAGGAAGCCGTAAGGGAATGTGTAAAATTATCAAAGCGATACCTCAAAGACAGGCGGTTGCCAGATGCGGCGATTGATCTTTTAGACCGCACCATGGCGGCTATCAAACTAATGGTTGATACCAACAAACAGGACCTCGAAAATCTTATCGCCGACCTCGAAAAAATAAAATCAACAGAACCTGTTACCGAGTTTGAGCTTTTCAACGACTATAAGTGGCTGAACAGTGTGATGCAGAATAAGATAAGTCCCGTATTGCTTGGCAAACTGGAAAATCCGGTACAGACAGAAAAGTTCGAGACATCCACTGAGTTCCTTGAATTTCTCAGTCTAACGCTCAACAAGCTTAGCAGGCTGGCAGATGACAACAAAACTGATGTTAACAAAGAAGATATCGCATCGGTCATCTCCCACAAAACAGGTATCCCGCTTGGTAAGATCCAGGCACAGGAAAAAGAAAAACTGATGAACATGGACGGGTACCTGAAACGAAGGGTGGTAGGACAGGACTATGCGGTGAAGGCCATTTCCGAATCGATCCTTGAATCCCGGAGCGGGCTTAACAAAAAAGGACAGCCAATAGGTTCATTCTTTTTCCTTGGTCCGACAGGTACGGGAAAAACAGAACTGGCAAAATCATTGGCCGAATTCTTATTTAATGACGAAAAGTCGATGATCCGTTTTGACATGTCTGA
>JBBPYM010000168.1:0-2993 GCA_038199905.1 Chitinophagales bacterium
CAGCGTAATAAAGTTTATCGGCGATGTTTTTCCAGGCGTAGATCCGGCGGAAGCGGAAAAGAAGTTTGTGGTTGAGAATCGCCCGACTTCTCTTATTCAGCGTTTAATCGACCCCGTGGAGATCGCGGATTTTGTAACCTTTGTCTGCAGCGAAAAAGCTTCTGCCATTAATGGTGCCGCGCTGAGGGTTGATTGAGGTATTGTGAAGAATATCATGTAGAGAAATTAGTTTGGAAGTATTACGATAGGTGACTTCCTGTGGGAAATTGATGGCTTGCTGTGATCAAAAAAGTTAGTGAGCAGTGAAAATGGGGGTAACTAATTCTTCACTGATTTGAGGGGAACAGTTACAGTCACTCCTTGAATGGGCCAGCGTTAGGATAACTTCATTAGAAAGGTCGTTTACTTCGAAAAATCAAACCAGCAAGTACCTAATGCCACAACCGTCTGACAACATATATCCAAACCCCAAACCTCATACCTCATACCCCATACCTCATACCCCATACCTCATACCCCATACATCACACCCGACACCTCACTTCCTATCCCCACCCTGGAAATCAATCATCCAGCCTGGATATTCAGGAGACAACTTACTGATATCATCTAACTGCTTTAACTCATCCTCGCTAAATTGAACATCTACAGCTTTGAGGTTATCCTCCAACTGCTCCATCTTTTTGGCGCCGATGATAACAGTAGTAACCACAGGCTGATGTAACAACCATGCAAGAGCCAACTGCGCCACTGAAACTTTCTTTTCCCTGGAGAAAACATTTAACAGGTTTACAATATCGAAGGCCTTTTCTTTATTTACAGGTGGGAAATCGAACGCGATACGGCGCGAACCTTCTTCTGCCTCTGAATCGCGGTTATACTTACCGCTTAATATCCCACCCGCCAGCGGGCTCCACACCATCAGGCCAGTTTTCTGGTCTTTTAGCAGCGGAACCACTTCGCGCTCCAGGTCACGGCCCGCAATGGTATAATATGCCTGGAGTGACACGTACTTGGCCATCTTGTTATAGGTAGAATAGGACAAAGATTTCATCAACTGCCACGCAGAAAGATTGCTCGCTCCGATGTAACGGATCTTTCCACTTTTCACCAGGTCATCAAGTGCCTGTAAAGTTTCTTCCACCGGTGTTAAGGCATCGTAACCATGTATCTGGTAGAGATCGATATAATCGATATTCAGCCGCTTTAAACTTTCCTCTGCCTGCTGGAATATATGTTTCCGGCTAAGGCCCATATCATTCGGGCCATCACCCATTTTCCCCCTGACCTTTGTTGCAATGACAAGGTCTTTCCTGCTGAGACCTACATTACGAATAGACTTGCCCGTTAACTCCTCCGACAAGCCGTTGGAATACACGTTGGCCGTATCAATAAAATTAATTCCCGCTTCTACGGCACGTTTCATTTGTTCATCCACAGCCTCCTGGCCTAACTGGCCAATATTTACAAACCTGCCCGTGCCACCATAAGTCATGGTTCCCAGGCAAAGCTCAGACACTTTAAGACCGGTATTACCTAGTAAATTGTATTTCATAGGATCTTTTGTATGATTGAAAAAAGCCCCGGAAAGTTAATGGTTTCCGGCAGGCCAATTTACTTATATTTTCACTTCACCCTGTTTCATTCCCTGCCAGAATTTTATCCTGCTCGCCTTCACCTGTATCAAAATGATTCCCGGCGTTTCAACACCTTTAGGAAACCATTGTTTCAGCGAATCAACCCAATGTTCCAGCAATATGGATTTACGGGTAATAAGTTTTGCCTTGCCCGTTAATGAGATATACAGGTCATCTGCGCCGTTAAATGCCAAGGTAACCTGTGGAAATTGCCGGATGTCCTTTACCGTGCGTGATTCCTCAAATGTAAAAAAATAAGAGTTTCCGTCATACTCAACATCTCCATTGTTCGACATCGGGCGGCTGGATAACTGGCCCCTGGATGTCTGTGTTGTTAACATGCAAATGTCAAGCGATTTCATCTTTGCACTCATGTTTTTCATTGAGATTCTTGCCATATTGATATTTTTTGATGCAACAACGAAATCGCGAATTTGTTGTTAAACGATCATCTATTATGCCTTCTTAGCCCGTTATCGGTAGGGCGTCAACAAAATTTCTTACATTTAACCTTCCATAAACCCGTGTAAATAATGGTGGTATGATCAACCGGATACTTTTCTTTATTGTTGTTGTTGTCTCGCTGGTATCATGCTCGCCCGATCTGCCCGATGATGTGGCAGCTGCCTACAAAAAGCTTCCTGCAAAAGTTGATTTTAACCTCGATGTTAAGCCTATTTTATCCGATCGCTGCTTTTCCTGTCATGGCCCTGATAATGAAAAACAAAAAGCAGGATTAAGACTTGACCTCGAAGCAGCCGCTTACGGCGAATTGCCGGAGAGTCCTGGTAAATGGGCCATCGTGCCGGGAAGCCTGGCTAAAAGCGAATTCTTTAAAAGGATCATATCAACCGATCCTAAATACCTGATGCCGCAACCCCAATCGCACCTGACCCTTTCTGCCAAAGAAAAAGCGATCCTGATCAGGTGGATAGAAGACGGCGCCGAATACAAACCTCACTGGGCATTTATAAAGCCAGGCAAGCCGGATATCCCTTCAGTAAAAAACACATCGTTGGTAAAAAATCCAATCGACAATTTCATCCTGGAACGGTTGGAAAAACAGCAGTTGACGCTTTCTCCTGAGGCTGACAAAGAAACGCTGTTGCGCAGGTTAAGCCTGGACCTGACCGGGTTGCCACCAACAATTGCTGATATAGACGCCTTCTTGCTTGACAAGTCGCCAAAAGCCTACGAAAAACAAGTTGACAGGCTAATGGCTTCCGCCCATTATGGTGAAAAAATGGCTGTCGACTGGCTCGATGTGGCAAGGTTTGCAGATTCACATGGGTACACCGTCGACAGGTTGCGTGACATGTCACCGTGGCGCGACTGGGTCATTAAAGCTTTTAACCA
>JBBPYM010000169.1:0-7334 GCA_038199905.1 Chitinophagales bacterium
CAGGTATTATGAAATATGGTGATGCTTTTAAACATAGTATGGAAGAAGGTGGATGGGATCTTGAAAAGGTTGATATGGAAGAATTGAAAGATTCAAAAGCAACTTTCGTTTTTGGCCAAATGAATGAGCCGCCCGGAGCCCGCGCCAGGGTTGCCCTAAGTGGTTTGACTGTCGCGGAATATTATCGCGATGGTGATGGCCAAGGACAAGGCAGAGATATCCTTTTCTTCGTTGATAACATCTTCCGTTTTACACAAGCAGGTTCTGAGGTGTCGGCCTTGTTGGGACGTATGCCATCAGCGGTAGGTTATCAGCCTACGCTGGCAACTGAAATGGGATTGATGCAAGAAAGGATCACATCTACCAAGAATGGCTCTATCACATCTGTACAAGCCGTTTACGTACCAGCGGATGACCTTACCGATCCCGCTCCGGCAACAACATTCGCCCACCTGGATGCAACAACTGTACTAAGCCGTAAAATTGCGGATCTTGGTATTTATCCAGCAGTTGATCCACTCGATTCTACTTCCAGGATATTAAGTCCTCTTATTGTTGGTGATCTGCATTACGATTGTGCTAACCGTGTGAAGCTTATTCTTCAGCGTTATAAGGAACTGCAGGATATTATTGCAATTCTGGGGCTGGACGAACTAAGTGATGAAGATAAACTGACTGTAGGTCGCGCCAGGAAGGTACAACGTTTCTTGTCACAGCCTTTCTTCGTGGCTGAACAGTTTACAGGTCTCAAAGGCGTTTTTGTAAGCATTGAAGATACGATACGGGCATTTAATGCTATTATGGACGGCGAAGTTGATGATTATCCTGAAGCTGCTTTTAACCTGGTAGGAACATTAGAAGACGCGATGGAAAAAGGTAAGAAATTAATTGCGCAGGCGCAGGCCTAATATCCGGCATAGTAGCAATGGGAAGCTGATTGATAATGATTCATTAAAGTGCGTAAATTTGAATGTTTATATGAACGTAGAAATTTTAACACCGGAACGTAAGTTGTATAGTGGAGATGCTTATGGGGTTCAACTTCCAGGAACCGATGGTTTGTTTGAAGTGTTAGAAAAACATGCTCCGCTGGTAGCTGCTTTGAAGGCAGGAAATCTTAAAATTTTGAAAGATCGCATCGGCGGTACAACGGCAAATTACGACATCAGGGGTGGTTTTGTAGAGGTGCTGAATAACAACGTTACTGTACTGGTGGAGGGCGCGACAGTTGTCGATTCACCTTCCAAGTAAGGCCATCTATTTGAACTTTTTTTATAAACTGAATTCAAAATTCTACTATAGATTTAAATAGTCCATCATCCAGGGAAAGATTGTGCCCATCTCTTAGGAGGTGGGTTTTTTTATTAGTTAAGGAAATTGAAAAGGAATGTTAGCATACCGTTAAGCCTTGATGGAGCATTAAACGAAAGATGTGTTCTGCCCATCTTATATCTACACAAAACGTAGATAAATATGAAAAGTAAAGTTTTATCATGGAGTGTTGCCTTATTTGCAGTAACCATCGTTTTCACCAGTTGCCGAAAAGATCCTCTCAATGGACTAACGGCAGAAGAATCACGCATTTATATTACCGAGAAAGATTCCAATACGAATTTTGCCAGTTTTGAAACATATAGTATTGTCGATTCCGTAGCGGTAATAAGTGATAACCGTTTGCAGGGAAAGGCGCTTACTAACTATGACGCACAGGTGCTGGCAGCTTTCAAAGCTTCTATGGCCCACAGGGGCTACATGCTGGTTGATGCCAAATCTCAACCCGACCTTGGAATAAACGTGTCAAGGATCACCAATACCTATACCGGTGTGATAAGTTATCGGGATTATTGGGGTTATTATGACAGTTTTTACGATCCCTATTATTGGGGTTATCCAGGTTACGGGTATTATCCGCCAGCCTACTCCTATGGTGTTTACCAGATCAAAGAAGGAGGTTTATCCGTGGAATTGCTTGACCTGAAAAACGCAGGTACAAATGATAACAAGATTAAAACCGTCTGGACAGCACTGGCCAGAGGCACGGGAGTGTTCAATGCAGGCAACGCTAACAATGTAGTAGGGGCGTTTTTTGAGCAGTCGGCCTATTTAAAAAACAATAATTAATTAAAAATTCAGGAGGTAAATATGAAACACTTTTTCAGATACGCGGGGTTGTCAGCTTGCATAATAATAATTGCTTCTTTAAACAGTCATGCGCAGCAAAAGCTTCAGCTTAAGATAGGTTATAGTGTTAATACACCAATTGGCTCATCTTTTAAAAACTTTATCAGTAACACCTCTTTCCGGGGTGCGAATGGCGAATTGGTTTACTCTGTAAATGATCAGTTGAGCCTGGGACTGGGAGTATCTTATAATGACTTCTACCAGAAATATCCCCGCCAGCTTATTGACACAAAATATGGAGAAATATCAGCCGTAGTTTCAAATTCCATTCAGGTAACTCCCGTGGTGGCGAAGGTGAATTACAGTTTTGTTAAAGGAGGGAGTATGCAGCCCTATGCAGGACTAGGTGCAGGTTTTAACGTAATAAACTACAACCAGTACCGGGGCGAGTTTCCTGAGTCAAAAACTACTTTGAAACCCGCTTTGCAGGCGGATGCGGGAATCAATATTCCTTTGAATAAAGTAAGAGGCATAGGCTTAAACATAGGCGCGAATTTTAATTACATGCCTTTTAACTATAATGAAATAAAGACGTTGAATAACTGGGGCATTCATGCAGGGTTTTTCTTTCCGTTGAGATAGAAGTAATGATACCAGTACAAGGCTGTTTCAAGTAGGAACAGCCTTTTTTTATTCCCGTTCAATGGTATTTTTAGGATAATATTAATTTAAACGCGGGTCGATAGGAAAATTTGCCATCATTCCATATTCTCCGCCGAGGTGCTGAAGTGCATCTTTCCAGATCAGGTCTATATTCTCGTGGAAGATAAGATTCTGTGTTGCCGGTACGGTTAGCCATGACTTTTCTTTAAACTCGTCACTAAGTTGTCCACTACTCCAGCCCGAATAACCGATATAAAAACGGATATTGTTTACATCTATTTTCCCGGCCCTGATCAATGAGATAGCGGTTTCAAAATCACCGCCCCAATATATGCCGTCTACCACTTTAAACCCGCCAGGGATGCTTGCAGGATATTGATGAAGAAAATGAATCGTATCCATCTGAACAGGACCACCATAATAAACAGGAACTTTAATATCTTCCACACCGGCAATTAATTCGTCCAGTGTATATTCGTAGGTACGGTTCAAAACAAATCCAAAACTTCCTTCATCCTGGTGCTCACATAGAAATACAACGGACCTTTTAAAATTTGGATCTTTTAAAAAGGGATCAGCTATTAACAATATGCCTGGAGCAAGAGTAGTCATTATTAAATGATGGTATAAAACTAATAATCGTTGTTCAGAAGCCTTTTGTTAACCTTAATGCTTTCCTGAATCATTGGCCAAATATTACTTATTTCTAAATTACTATTTATATTGAAAAATTAAAATCTTTTATTGGTTGCCAGCTTCATTCTGTTAACAAGACTAAAGAAAAAGGTGAAAATAAAGAGTTTGTATGCAAAACCTTCGTTAAAAAGTACAAAGCCAACCGAACACAAACTGCAAAGCTGCTTTAGAAATGTACTTTTGCAGTAAGTATGCGCCTGTAATGGGAGGTCTTTATTGCTGAAGGGTTACCGCAATTCTTGTTCAGCATCCTAAAAAAACATCTGAGTGAAAAAAATTTTCCCCATTATTATTGTCCTGATCACTTTGTCGCTAGTTGGCATTATTGTTATACAGGTCTCCTGGTTTGAATCAATGATGGAGAGCAAAGAAGAAGAATTTAAGATGCGGGTCATTAGTACTGTAGATGAGGTGGGACAGCAATTGATAGCAGAGAACAGCAGTGCCCTCCCGAACCTGAAGAATTCACCTTTAAAACCCTCCTTTTCCTGGCCGTCCGATCAGTTGCTCAATGAGTTCATGAGGCCAGCTACTATCTCTTCGCGCTTTACGGAATATGAAATAAATGAGCGGCTCAGAAAGTCCTTCAATAATCATGGATTGAAAAATACCAGATTTGAATTCGCCATATACAATGATGCGGATGTTCTGGGCTACGAAATGACTTCCAAAGGATTCTTCAATGTAAGGGAAGATACCCTGCGACACTACCAGTTTTTATATCCAATACAAGTGCCAAGTGGCAGCAACTATGAAGGCCTGATGCCCCAGGAAATGATGCAGATTATTGTTCCTAATGCTAAACACATTGTTGTGAGCCAGTTACGCTGGATCATTGCCGGTTTGGTATTATTTACACTCATTTTACTGTCTGCATTTTATGTTACACTTAACGCATTAATTCGTCAGAAAAAGTTAAGTGAGATCAAAAATGATTTCATTAATAACATGACACATGAGTTTAAAACACCACTGGCAACCATATCCCTTGCTGTAGATGCTTTGCGTAACGAGAAAGTTTTACAAAACCGCGAAAAAATTAATTACTTCAGCGGCATTATTAAGGAAGAGAACATACGGATGAATAAACAGGTTGAAACCATCCTGCAGGCGGCGTTAACCGATCGGCAGGAACTTCAGCTCAATCTGCAATCAATTCATGCACATAGCATTATCAACGCGGCCTTATCTAATTTCAGTCTCCAATTGCAGGACAAAAACAGTGGTGCAGACCTTCAGTTAAATGCTAAAAATGACCTCATCAATGCCGATGAGGTGCACTTTACAAACCTCATCAGTAACCTCGTTGATAACGCCGTAAAGTACTCAAAAGACAATCTTAACATTAAGATATCTACTTCAAATACCAGTAAATCCCTCATTATTAAAATAGAAGATAATGGTATCGGCATGACCAAGGAAACTGTCAAGCGCATTTTTGAAAAATTTTATCGTGCCCATACCGGTAATCTACATAATGTAAAAGGCTTTGGCCTTGGGCTGAGTTATGTAAAAACTGTAATTGACGCTCATCATGGCAAGATAAAGGTGGAGAGCATCCTTGGAAGGGGAACTACTTTTATTATCGAGATGCCGGTGGTGTCCTGAAGAAAGGTATGGGGTATGAGGTAACAGGTATGGGGGTATGAGTGTCATTAGGGGTGAGTGTCTGCATTGAAAATAACGATTATACGCCTAGACTACGGCTGATAGCTGATACCACATACCCCATATCTCATACCTCCCCACTGGCATACAGCAGGCATCCATCCCCATAACTCAGGAACCGGAAATTATTGTCAAGCGCATAATTGTATACTTTGCGCCATTCTTCGCCGATGACTGCGGCAATGAGCAAAAGAAGGGTTGAGTTAGGTTGGTGAAAATTTGTGATGATGCCCCGCACAATTTTAAAGTCATAAAGGGGTGCAATTAATATGCTTGTTTTAATGACTAGCTGTTCAAGGGTATTTTTTTTCAGCCAGGCAAGCAGGGCGGTCAGTGCCTTACCAGCGGTAACTTCTTCAGTTACGGGTTCATCGTAAATTTCCCATTGTTTTATTTCCAGGTTATTCTTTAGGATAGCTGGATTTTTATAACATTTAACGCCCATCCAGTATAGACTCTCCAATGCGCGCAACGAGGTAGTGCCCACTGCGAAAATATCAAACGGATGGTCTAGCAGTTGTTGTATGAAAGGTATATCAACCTGCAAAAATTCAGCATGCATCAGATGTTCTCCGATGGCGGCAGTTTTAACCGGCATAAATGTGCCCGCTCCTACATGAAGGGTCACAAAAGCCGGAAGGATGTTTTTGACTTCGAGTGATTGAAAGGTTTTCTCCGTAAAATGCAGGCCTGCCGTTGGCGCGGCCACCGAACCGTTTGTTTTAGCGTAGATGGTCTGATAACGTTCCTTATCTACAAGGCTTGTCTCTCTTTTTAAATAGGGCGGTATAGGTATCGAGCCAAATTTGTGCAATATTTCGGCAAAAGATGTTAATGGTGGATTCCAGGAAAATTCTATGGTAAAGCTATTGGGCAGCCTTTCAACGATTTTTGCCTCCAACTGGATGGAGGTACCATTCTCATTAAGTTGCTTGGTGAGCACATGGCCCTGTTTCCATTTTGCTGCTCCACCAATCAGGCATTTCCACCAAATGCTTTCCGTTGTGCGCATTGCGGAAGGAATGTCGGGGTATTGGTCATGGGGCTCCAGCGCAAAAATCTCTATTACTCCGCCAGTGGGCTTTTGAAACAATAGCCTCGCCTCTATAACACGGGTGTTGTTAAATACGAGGAGAGAATTTGATGGGAGATGACTGGAAATATTGCTATAAATGTCTTCTTCTATAATCCCATCTTTGTAAATAAGCAGTTTCGACTGGTCTCTTTCCAATAATGGAAATTTTGCAATCCTCTCATCGGGGAGCACATAGCTGAAGTTTTCTATTAGTAATTTCCCGGGGTGCATGTATTTATTATTTGTGCAATAATACTATTTACGTCTTATTTGGGTATTATATAATGCTTTAATGTATCCTGAAAGACCACGCTAAAACTTATCCACAGGTTATACACTTCAATTCACAAGTATTTCACATAAATAGCCACCCTTTCTTACCTGTAATCTGCCATGGGCATAGTTTTAAGCGATTATTTGAGAGGTGGAAAAATATATCAATGATAATTTTGGCTAGCAAGTGGGAAAAAGTGTTATTTTGTGGTAATAAATGTTTTAATATGTCTAATCCCTTGTAAATGATTGGTTTTTTGGGCGAATATGAGGCTACACTGGATGCAAAAGGACGGTTCCTTTTGCCCGCCGGATTCAGAAAACAACTTCCTGAGGATGGTAGCCAACGTTTTGTCATAAACAGGGGATTTGAAAAGTGTTTGAGTTTATACCCGATAAAAAGTTGGGAGCCGATCTACGCAGAGATTAGCAAACTGAATGATTTTGATCCCAAAGTAAGAGAATTCAGAAGGTATTTTTTAAATGGCGCAACAATCATGGAATTAGATACGGCAGGGAGGTTGTTGCTACCTCAAAATCTGAAAGACCACGCGGGACTGGAAAAAGATATCGTGCTCGTGTCAGCGGTAAATAAAATCGAAATCTGGGATAAAAATAAATATCAGCAGTTCTTTGAATCCTATTCACCAGAGTCATTTAGCGTACTTGCCCAGCAGGTGATGGCAGGTGTGAACCGGGAGGTATGAACCATGAGTTAGGTGGTGTGAGGAAGAAACGGTTGTTTCTAAACCTTTAAACCAAGTTTTAAATGTCAAATTATCATACTCCCATATTACTACCTGAAGTCATCAGCGCACTTGCCGTGAAGCCGGGTGGA
>JBBPYM010000170.1:0-3893 GCA_038199905.1 Chitinophagales bacterium
GTTATTAGCATTATGGAAAAAGGATGACGAGAAGTTTGCTCGCAGCGAGTATGTGGCCCTATCAAATGCGCTACAACTTTATTATGAAAAGTTAGGCAAGTACCCAGACGTTTTTGCATGTTTTAATTCTTTCTACGAATTTTTACGAGACGATTTTGTTGCCATACTCCAGGAAGACAAGGTTAAGGACAAGGATTTTGATGTGTCGAATTTCTTGTACGTTCTGCGGCCTTATTATCGTGGTGGAGAATTTGATTACCTCCTGAATGCTACCGAAAATTTGGACCTGCTTACAGAACAGTTCATTGTTTTTGAACTCGACAACATAAAGGATCACCCGATATTGTTTCCTGTAGTTACCATCATTATTATGGAAGTGTTCATCAGTAAAATGCGAAAGCTGAAGGACAAGCGAAAAATGATTCTGATTGAAGAGGCCTGGAAAGCGATCGCACGGGAGGGTATGGCAGAGTATATCAAGTATCTTTTTAAAACTGTAAGGAAGCACTTCGGGGAAGCGATCGTTGTTACACAGGAAGTGGAAGACATTATTTCCTCTCCAGTTATAAAACAGGCGATCATTAATAACAGCGATTGTAAAATACTGCTTGATCAAAGTAAGTACCAGAATAAGTTCGACCAGATCCAGGAACTGCTGGGACTGACTGAAAAGGAAAAGAGCCAGGTGCTGTCTGTTAACAAATCAAACGATCCCACTAAGAAGTATAAAGAAGTGTTCATATCGCTGGGTGGGGTTTCTTCAAAAGTTTATAGAACGGAGGTATCGCTTGAAGAGTACCTGGTATATACAACGGAGCAAAGTGAAAAACTGAAAGTGCAAGAGTATGCCAAAAAATTCGGTAGCCTGGCAACCGGGGTGAAAGTGTTGGCGGATGAGATGAGAGGTAAATTTTTGTAATCCGATAACCATTTTAATAAATAAAAATTGCTACCATGAAAAAACTAATTGCAGTGCTTTGTATCGCCGTCGTGTTTGTCTCCTGTGGTGAACACCGTAGCAAGACAATTCAAAGTTTCATACCGGGCTTATATGTAAAGGAAATCCGGCAGGAATTTGCTATTGGCATGGATACGATTTTTATCGATCTATTAGACAGGCAGGCATCCTCCTACAAGATTATCCGGAAGTCCAGCTACCAGCAAATGATCGATGGAAAAATGCTAACCCCGAAAAAAGAAGTCCATAACTGGATCGCTTATTTCGATGAAACCAGGAACCAACTTATCGAGCCTAACAATGAACGGGTATTTACATTTTTGCCAGACAAAAATATGCTTCTTATGGGAAGCAGCCAATATCAGAAAATCAGTTCAGGGTCTAAAAATAAACAGAGATGAAAAAGGTTGTTATAGTGATGTTATTGAGTCTTGGATTTACAATTTTGCCGACGCAAAAGTCCCATGCGGTTGTATGGGTTGTGGTTAAAGCCGCACTTATTAAAGTCATCAAAGCGATGGATCTCCAGGTGCAGCGACTACAGAATAAAACCATCTGGCTACAAAATGCCCAAAAAACGCTTGAGAACACCATGAGCAAACTTCAATTGACAGATATATCCGAGTGGGTAAATAAGCATAAGGACCAATATGCCAAATATTTCGATGAGCTGAATAAAGTAAGAGAAACTATCAGCGGGTTTACAAAGGTGAAGGAAATCATGCAGCGACAGGTGCAGATTGTTGAAGAATATAAGCAGGCACTTGGGTTATTCAAACAGGATAAACATTTTACAAGCCGGGAAATCGAATACATGGGGCAGGTTTATTCCGGTATCATTAATGAAAGTCTCAAACATATAGATCAATTATTCCTGGTAATAAATTCATATAAAACGAAGATGACCGATGGCAGTCGGCTGGCGATTATCAACGGTGTGGCGGGTCACATTGATGAGAACCTGAATGATCTGAGACTGTTTAATGAGGAAAATATAAAATTGAGCCTGCAGCGGTCCAAGGACCAGGCTGAAATTGACCTGGTGAAATCTTTGTATTATATTAAATGAGGAACAGTAACATGATGAGAAACGTTGGTATGATAAGTTTTTTCTTGCTCAGCTCTATTGCCGCCAGGTGCCAGGGGGTGCAGGAATGGCTTAGTCAAAAATCCACTCAAACAAAGTACCTGGTTCAACAAGTCGCGGCATTACAAATTTATATTTCTTACTTAAAGAAAGGATATGATGTTGCCAATAAAGGGCTCTCAACGATAAAGAATATAAAGAGCCGGCACCTTGGGTTAGACACATCATATTTCAATTCCTTGAAAACGATCAATCCTCAAGTAAAAAATTATATCAAAGTGGCTGGTGTGCTTTCATACCACATGCAGATATTGCAAGAATGTAAAGCCACGAGGGCTTTTGTTAAAGAGCAGGAGACGTTCTCCTTTGAGGAAGTAAATTATGTTGCAGATGTTCTTTCCAGGCTAACCGATGCTTCTTTAGTTCTGGCAGAAAATCTCGCGATTATTGTTACGAGAGGTAAGTTGGAATTATCAGACAATGCCAGAATACAAAGGATTGATAAGCTTTATGAGGAAATTCAAGGACTCTACCAACTAAATAAAGAATTTTCCCAGGACATTAAGGTGTTGTCTTTGCAACGGAACAGCGATATACAAGACGCAAAGTCCATACGCAGGATGTACGGCAAATAAATTACACGTGTGTATCAAGAGATGTGAAGTATGAAAAAGATTACAGTAATACTATTGTTACTTACAACCGGAGTCTTTAGCCATGAAAAAACATATGGCCAGGCAGAAGAATTGGCCCAGCTGGCGCTTAACATCGAGAAACTTGCACAATTCAAAAAAATTCTTGCTGACCTTAAAAGCGGATATCAAATATTATTTGGAGGTTACAATACAATAAAAAACATCTCAAAGGGTAATTTTGAACTGCACCAGGTATTCCTGAATGGTTTGATGGAAGTGAATCCTTCCATAAAGTCTTATAAACACGTAGCGGATATCATCAGTTTTCAGAAGGATATCCTGTCAGAATATAAATCGGCTTACAAGCGATTTAAAAATGGAGGAATGTTCACTTTAAATGAACTGGAGTACATGAGCACGGTGTATAACAACTTGTTTAATTATTCCCTCAGAAACCTGGAAGATCTAACAACTGTCATTACGTCTAGCAAGTTACGCATGAATGACGAGGAGCGGCTTGCAGCAATCGATAAGATATATTTTGATATGGAAGACAAGCTGGTTTTTTTACGGCATTTCAATAATAGTAGTTCGATTCTTTCCTTGCAGCGACAAAAGGAAATGAAGGAAACGCAAGCACTTCAAAAAGCCTATAACTTAAAATAAAACATGTTCGGGTAACTTGATTGGGTAATCAATCTAAATCTGTGAAAATGAAAAAGTGTTGGTTGATGATCGCTCTGGCGATCACGGGGATGGTATGCCCAGTTGTTCTGCTCGCCCAAAATTCTGGACCTACAGGAGAGGTGATGGGGCTACAGTCAGTTTTGGACCGATTATATGACGAAATGTTGCCAATGTGCAGTCAGCTTATTGGCGTGGGAAGGGGTATTGCGGGTTTTGCGGCGATGTGGTATATCGCAGTTCGCGTTTGGCGTCACCTTGCCCTTGCAGAGCCCATAGATTTTTACCCGTTGTTCAGACCATTTGTTATTGGATTTGCCATACTCATTTTCCCTTCAGTGATTGCTATGATTAATGGTGTTATGCGTCCAGCCGTTTCAGGCACAGCGGCGATGGTTAATAATTCGAACGCGGCAATTTCTGCTCTGCTCAAGCAAAAAGAAAACGCAGTTAAGCAAACAGACATATGGAAAATGTATGTGGGGGAGTCCGGCAATGGCGACCGGGATAAATGGTATAAGTACACACA
>JBBPYM010000171.1:0-2949 GCA_038199905.1 Chitinophagales bacterium
GCTATTCTTACATTGTTCCCAATGGTAATATTTTCGCTGACAGAAATATGTACTCCGTTAATCCTGCTATTTCTACCTACGGTTAAAGTGCCCCCCTTATCGACAAAGATTTTTGCCCGGTTGATATTAGACCATATCCTGACCTCATCTTCTAAATGTATAGTCCCGTGATTTACGATCAATGGTTTTTGGTTAACAGATATCAAGTTTCCTAAGGAGGTACATTTTCTAAGATACCATTTGGCCAGTAATACTCTGGCACCGCTGCTGATCAGGAAGCCCGCCATTGAGGAAAAGCCGAACGGTTCTCCGTTTATTTTCATCTCAGTTTGCTTCCGAGCAAGGCGCTGGCGTACCATTTTGGATAACCCCATTATTTTAAATATTTAAGGTTAGGAATGCTAATATCTGTTACTTGTGGTCTGTGACCATCTCTCTCCAACAGCTTCGGCGTCTGGTCCACCTGAGTATGGGTAAGATGCCAGCTACAGCCTTCGATAAAGGCTTTGAGTAATTTGACCTGGCCCTTGATCAAATATAATAACACGTTCTTCGGGAAGGCAAATAGCAAGAAAAATAATAAGCCGCTTATCCATTGTAAGCCGCTTGTGTTTCGGCGCATGTACAATAATCTTCCTCTCGTCATATAGTAAATTCTTTAGAGAGAATTAGGTCCGACCGTCATCGATTCCTTGTGGTAGACTTCCGCTGTTCCCACATATAGGATTTTATAACCTGCCCTTTTGATCATTTCAAACCAGTCATGTTCTTCGTAGTACAAAAAGTAGATATCAGGCATTAAACCAACTTGCTTTATGACCTTCAGAGGGATCATCATGGCAGCACCGTGACCGAGGGATGTTTCTCGAACGTCATTAAATTGTCCCTGATCTTGTTCAAAAGAACCAATCTTTCCGCCCCTAATTGTGTAGGGGTTGATTCCTGTAGAACCCGCATATTGAATGGTTTTTTTATCAGGACTTTGGAAAAACAGAATCTTCGGTGAACATACTCCTAACTCAGGGTCATGTTCAAATGCTTCGACCATTGGTGTCAGGAACTCCGGATGGACTTCGGTGTCGTTATTAAGAAAGAGCACGTACTTACCTTTTGCCGCTGTAATACCCAAGTTATTTCCTCCCGCAAAACCCAGATTGTGCTGGCTTCTGATCAGATTAATTGTAGGAAATTCAAGTGAAATAGGAGAGGGGTCTTCTTTGGATCCATTGTCGACTACTATGATTTCGATCGGCGCGTATTGAACATGATGGAGTGAACGCAACATTTCCAGGGTAAGCGCTACCCCATTGTAATTGATAGAGATAATGGATACAAGGGGCTGTCTCATTCGATCGTTTTTTGTTGATGTGTTTCAGTTATTTGACTGTCGAGATCGTCATCAAAAAAAAGGTCTTCCCAGGACATATACAAAATAATGCCTGTAGGAATCTGTCCTAATAATGGATTGCCATAGCTGGATACGGCGATTCCCACATAGCCGGATAGTAGTGCCAGTAATTTTTGCCGCAACTTTTCATCTTTTACCCTCATACATTTGTACAGTCCTACCCAGCCCACATAAAGAAGAAACCCCACCTGCATGTATAAGCCTACGACCCCGGTCTCTGCGCGGATCCTTACATACCAGCCGTCATTGGGAGTTTCAGCGAGTAAGGTGCCGGGACTGAAGCGTTCTCCCCATGAGCCCGAAGTGCCTACTCCTCCACCAAATGGTTTGTCTTTTAAATAATCCTTAATGATGATCCTGTTGACCAGTCTTACTTTTAAGGATGCGTCGTTGGGGTCAAGGGCGGTTCTCATTCGTCGTACCTGATAAATGTCGCTGGCTATGGTAGTGTATTTTAGGAATGCAAAGGAAGCACCCATTACCAGCAGGCCAACAGTTAACAGTTTGAAATTTCGCGAAGCGAATAAATACATCATCATGCCTGCCACCGGTACAATGAGAGCACCACGGGTTCCGGATAGGATCATTAGTAGAAAGAAGAGTAAAGCAGAGACTGCCGCTGCGAACTTTATTTTCTTTGAGAATGGGCCTAAAGCAATGACCGCCGCTATCACTCCCGCGTGTCCCATTCCGGCTCCAAACTGCCCTGCGTCTGAGAAAAAAGAAAATACACGGAGCTCTCCAAATAAGACATGTGTTGTCCGGTTTTTACCTTCATTGAGCCAGGCCATTTCAGCGAAATCAGGGCCAAAGTAAAACTGCTTTAGACCCCATAGAACAGCCAGTAGGGACAAACCCATTACGATCTTGATAAATCTATCCAGATCTTTCGTCTTGTTGGCGTAAAGAAGCGTAATGGGGACAGTAAGAAGCATATAGAGCGCTAAACCTCTGATCGCATAGATCCAGGCCATCCTGCTGACAACTTCCGGATTAAACAATTCGGCAGTACAGTACAACATCCAGATCGCAGTGCCCCACATAAGACCATTGTTGATCATGGAGAAATCATTTTCCAGCGAACGGTGAAAAATGGCGATCACCAAAGCTGCTACTAAAAACAGATCTACAGTAAGGCCCAAAGGCACATCTCCAATGTAACGAATGACACCGATTGCCAGGAAAGAACTGAATAATGCCATGTCTAAAGAACGGCTGGGATGAACAAACAGGTAAAAAATAAAAAATCCTCCTGCAGGTAGTACAAAAAGCGCAGCGATTCCAAGTTCTTCAAAAAAGAAGATGAATAACGAAAGCAAAAGGACAATTAATCCAGTTGCAAAAATAATAGCTGGTTTATTGCTACCGGTCATTTGCATGGATCAGGATCTTAAGTAAGCATCTTCTTCAAGAACATGCTTATTTTATTACGAGGTTTCGGGATCTCACCATTGATGTCTTCCACGTCTTCTTCACTCATTTTATTTAGCCAGATTACCTGCGGTTTTTTTAAACCATTCTGTACATTTTCAAAGTAGGCC
>JBBPYM010000172.1:0-2988 GCA_038199905.1 Chitinophagales bacterium
GCAACTGCTGCAACTACCTTGTTCACATTTGTCATTTTCTTCTTCTTTTTTAAATTATATTGAGTTAGAGTTATAATAAGTAATAATAGCCCGACAACCATGAAGAATACTCCTCCAATATCGGGGATGGAATATACACCAAAGTTTAGTAATTGTTTAAAACCTAACAATGGAGGCTGATAACTTTGTCCGGGCACAATAATAGCTGCCGCGGGATTTAAATCGTGTCCATAAGCATATAACCACCGATAAAAATCCACCATGGATACAATTCCGAATAAAATAAACGCTGACGTCAATACCGTTAACCAAACTCTTTTTCGCTGTATGGCAACAATGAAGCAAAATACTGCAAAAAATACAATGATATAGGGTAATATAGTAAATTCTATGAAGTTTTCTGCATGAAGCTCTTTCATGCCAATGTAATGGTTTAATCCATTAATGATATCCACATTTCCACCTAATTTATGGGGATACATCTTTAATACCAGGCCTTCGGGGTACTGCGGGGCATCCATTTCTATTTGCCACAAAGGCACAAATAACATTGCTACAAGCAACACACCACATACGGCAATGGCAATTCTTGATAATGATGTCAGTGTTCTTTTTGAGATAACTTGATCGTTCATTTCTTTTATTTAAAAGAGATAAAAAAAGAACAGGCCTTTTGGCCTGCTCCTTTCATTAACTTTATTGTGATGGTGTTGGTTTTCCTCCTGCCGCTACTTCGGGGTTAGAGTTTTTACCAAGACTGAATGTGATAGGTACAGCGGATCCTTTTGGAGATACCCTTATATAACCGGACATTTCCTGGTGTAAAGCACTACAGAAGTCAGTGCAATAGAATGGAAATATGCCGGTTTTCTTAGGTAACCATTTAAAGGTTTGTGTTTGACCTGGCATTACTAGTAATTCAGCATTTATAGCTCCTTTTATTGCAAAACCGTGAGGTACGTCCCAATCCTGCTCCAGGTTTGTTACATAGAAAAAAACCTCATCACCAACCTGAATTCCTTCAATGTTATCAGGGGAAAAGTGAGAGCGGATCATCGTTGCATAAACGTGCACTTTATTTCCTTCTCTAACAACTTTAGCCATTTTCTCACCTTTGGCTGCACGAGGGTGTTTGTTATCTTCCAGTTTGAAGATCTTCACACTCTTATCCTTGATCATGTCTGCTTTAATAGACTGTGCATAGTGAGGCTCACCAATACTTGGATAATCCAAAAGTAACTTCATCTTATCACCGCTAATATCGATCAGCTGGGCACTTTGAGAAAGTTCAGGACCTGTAGGCAGGTATCTGTCTTTGGTGATTTTGTTATAAGCGACAAGGTATTTACCCCATGGCTTTTTTGTATCACCACCTGGTATAGAAAGGTGACCCGGAGAGTAGTATGTAGGAATTCTGTCAAGAATCTTAAGATCCTTTACGCTCCATTTTACTATTTCAGAAGAGATAAAGAAAGTAGTGTAAGCATTTCCTTTTTCATCAAATTCTGTGTGCAGAGGTCCTAAGCCTGGCTTAGCAACTTCACCGTGTAAAGCGGCTTCGTACTTGATAACAGGAATACCATGATAATCTCCGTCATATGTTTTCTTTGCAATGGCATCCTGAATTTTAGTGAAAGAGAATACAGGGATTAAAGCAGCAAGTTTACCACTTCCTACAATGTACTCACCGGTAGGATCTACGTCACAACCATGCGGAGATTTAGGACAAGGAATCATGTAAACGATGTCTGCAAAATCCTTTGCGTCAATAACTGTTACTTCAGTCTTCATAGTTGAAGTTGCAGTGTGCGTTTCATCACTATAAAGGTTGTGAGCATATGTGGCAGGTTTTTTCACTCCTTTGCCTGCTTTAAAATATTCTTCAGCTTTTTTCCAGTTTACGGCAAGGATATAATCCTTATCATTTTTAGAAGCATTAACTTCTAATAAAGTATGCGCTTGTTCAGAATTGTAAGAGCTAAAAAAGAACCAGCCACTACTTGGGCCTTTACCGGTATGGCTAAGGTCAAAGTTCATTGGAGGAAGTAGTAATTGAAAGGCTACATCCATGTTACCTGTTTCAGGTTGAATGCTGATGAAACTGATTGTTCCGTTAAAATTCTTTTTGTAAGAATCAATTGGAACGTCTCCATTTTCATAATCCATTGGTACGCTAAAACGGGTACCCGCTACCACGTATTCAGTGTTGTCTGTTAGGAAAGGGGAAGAGTGATTACCTGCACTGTTAGGAATTTCAATAATTTCAGCTGTAGTAAAAGTAGTCAGGTCAATACGCGCTACACGTGGTGTATTGTTTTCATTGGCAAATAACCAACGCCCGTCATATACTCCGTCGGTTTGTGAAAGAGCAAGGTGATGCTGATCGCCCCATGGAACTTCTCCATGAGAAGTATTCAACATTGGTTTGGTTTCTTCACTATATCCCCAGCCTTTTTCAGGATCTACAGAGAATACAGGAATAACTCTAAGTAAACGGCCGGAAGGAATTCCGTAAACGGCTACCTGGCCGCTAAATCCACCGGACACGAAGTTGTAAAATTCATCATATTGCCCGGGTGGTACATACACTTTGGATGCTGCATCGCTACCTGTAGCGTCGCTGACATTTTTTGGTTTACATCCGGAGAAGCCAAGCAGTAATGTTACTGCCAGAGCGAAAACCGGGAAGAAAATTCGTTTCATGAAATGGTTTGTTTTTGAGAAAATTAATAAAAAGATGTTTTGTTTAGGCATTAGTTTATAGGCCCGATATAAAGATGACTTCATATCGGTTGAATTTGTTATTTAATAAGCACTAAGTGAAAAAAGCCGGGTGTATAAAATCAGGTTCACCCGGCCGAAAATTTTTAAAAATGAATGGGCTATTTTACGCCGTCATTTTTACGCATGAACTCCAGGATTGAACGTGCTTCTTCATCACTTAAACTCTGATTGGGCATCCGAACCATACAAATTTCAAGCATTGCC
>JBBPYM010000173.1:0-5566 GCA_038199905.1 Chitinophagales bacterium
ACCAATGCTTCATTTTGCAATGGGAGTTGATTTCTAAAGAGCTATCAGCTGTCAGCTATCAGCAATCAGCCGTTGTCTAAAATCTTGGAAACTACTATTTCATTTATTACTAAATCATACATAGCTGAAAGCTGAAAGCTGAAAGCTGAAAGCTGATAGCTGATAGCTGAAAGCTGATAGCTGAAAGCCGATAGCTGAAAGCTGATAGCTGAAAGCTGATAGCTGATAGCTGAAAGCTGATAGCTGAAAGCTGAAAGCTGAAAGCTGAAAGCTGATAGCTGATAGCTGAAAGCTGATAGCTGATAGCTTTCAGCTCACACCCCATACCTTCTGCCGCCGCCCGAATGACTCATCTTCTTCACCGTTTTGTACAATAGCGTAATGAACACTGAATAACACAATATCATTCCCCAGGCATTTTTAAATGCGAGTGGATACCACAGCAGGTTCAAGATGTCTGTGATTAGGGAGAATGGATTTGTGATGATGTCCCAGCTGTTATAACGAAGATATCTGCCGATATAAATTCCTAACGCATTGAGCAACATTACCGGGAATAAAAATACCAGCTCATGTTTGCCCGGCCATTTAAGATGGAAGATCTTTTCCATCCGTCGCACAGACAGGATACCCGCTAACAGCCCGTTCCAGGCAAAAGACAAGAGTAACAGCAGGTCGAACCAGAGAGGTGCATTGTTATTTTCCTGCAGGTGAAAAAGGTCCGTGAGAATATAGAACGAATTAGGTATAAAGATTAGCCACAAGAAGAACACTGTTCCAAACTTCCAGATGTTTTTTATCACAGTTAACCTGGAACCAAGCCATTGTGTAAAGAAATAGGGAATGAACGCCAGGAACAGATTCCATTCGAGGGAAATGAACGTGAGCTTTCCAGTATAAAAGATCCGGATGCCCAGCATTATGGAACTAAATAAAACAGAAGCCGCCATCAATTGTTCTAACTCTGATTTTAGAGAATATAACCTCAGCAGGTATTTCGGTAATGATAATAATCTTGTCATAATATTTTTGGGATAAAAATGATGAGCCCTATAACAACAGCAACGATCGCTGCAACCAGCACTGCAGCAGCGGCCAGGTCTTTTATAATTTTTACAGCGGGATGAATTACAGGAGACAAATGATCTAACATCTTTTCAATAGCGCTGTTGATCATTTCGGCCACCAATACCAATGCAATTGCAAGCAAAACAGCCATGAATTCCAGCCTGGATATTTTAAGCACAAAAGAGATAATGATTACCAGTATTGCCGCAACCCCATGTATCCTTGCATTATGCTCATGTTTAAAAAACCATCTAAGTCCCGCAAATGCATAAACAAAGCTCTTTGCCCTGGAGCGCCAGGAAAATTTTAGTGATTCCATTATCTTAAATATTAATCAGCCTGCTGCAATGAGCGTTTTTCATTAGGAGACCTAATCATCTTTCATAGATCTAATCATTTGCTCCAGCGCTTCAAGGTGAGATTTAAAAGCTTTTTCGCCAGCTTTGGTAACGGAATAAGTTGTATTCGTCTTTTTTCCTATGAAACCTTTTTTAATTTTAACAAACCCGTTCTCTTCCAAAGTTTTTAAGTGAGAAGCGAGATTACCGTCTGTTACACTGATCAGCTCTTTTAATTCATTAAAATTTACTGCTTCATTTACCATTACGGCACTCATGATACCCAGGCGGATACGACTGTCAAAAACTTTATTAAGATTCTCTATCGGATTTTTCATGCTGTTACTTAGAAACACCCCCTTTTACAATACACAATCAAGTTTCTGTTCGCCAGGTCTTCCCTACATTGCCGGTGACCGCTCATATTTCCACCACATCAGCACTCCATAAATTATGTGAAGGGCTCCAAAACCCAACGCCCAAAAAACTATGCTGTAACCCGGGATCCATATATTACACAATCCAAGCATTATTTCACAATAGCCCAGATACCTGACTTCGCCCAGAGTGTATTTACTTCCATTTATGAGCGCCAGCCCATAAAAGATAAGGCAACAGGGTGCTATTAATAAATAATATTTCAAGTCCAGCATACGCAACACTACGATGCCACCTACAACCATTGGCAATAAAGTGTTCCACATCAATCGCCTTGCCGACGTACCCCAAATTTTTATGCCGGCTTTTCTACTTCTGAAATAAGTAAACAGGAAAGCCGTAACTAAAGCTGCTATAAAAACACACCCGGCAATGAAAAGCAGCTCATGCGATAGTTGGTCAGTACCATCACTAATGTACCGGGTTCCTTCATTATCCGTATAACCCGTTTTACGCGCATTCTCAAATTGGCTTATTTTTGCAATACCAAGCCAGGCCCCGATCAGTGCGCAGATGCCAGCAGCGACTCCGCTCCAGCCGCTCAGGCTTATGAAACGACTGCTGCGCTCCATCATACTCTTTATATCCTGCAGGGTTTCTAACGGCTGATAGTTTGTTTTCATTAAAAGCACTTTGAAACACAAAGTAATGGGATAATTAGTTACTCAGCAAACATACCGGAAACAATTTTATTGAAAATGATATTTAATTAACATCCACAAACCTATAAACTCCGCAGGAGCAGCCGACAGATATCTTCACCAACGAATTCTTTTTTCAACAAAACTACTTATCTTTCTAACTTTTAATCAACCTTGCATGCCAAACAAATTCATTCTTGCTTTAGACCAGGGAACAACCAGTTCGAGGGCCATCCTTTTTGATAAAGGGGGCAATATAATTACTGTTGCACAAAAAGAATTTAACCAGATATATCCCCAGGCAGGATGGGTGGAGCACGACCCTGAAGAAATATGGTCGTCGCAGTTTAGCGTGTTTGCGGAAGTGCTGGCAAAATCGAATATCTCCCTTGACCAGGTAGCAGGCATAGGTATTACTAATCAGCGCGAAACAACCCTGGTATGGGAAAGATCTACATCAAAGCCCATCTATAATGCCATAGTTTGGCAGGATCGGAGAACGGCCCCTTACTGCGACCAGCTCAAAGCTGACGGCCTGCACCCGCTAATTCAGGAAAAAACCGGGCTCGTAATTGATGCCTATTTTTCGGCTACCAAATTAAAGTGGATCCTGGACAATGTTCCCGGCGCCAGGAGCAGTGCGGACAAGGGTGATCTTGCTTTTGGCACCGTTGACACCTGGCTGACCTGGAAACTTTCCCACGGAAGATTGCATATCACCGATGTGTCAAACGCATCCAGAACCATGTTAATGAACATACATACCTGTGAATGGGACACTGAATTGCTGAAGATCTTTAATATCCCCATTTCAGTTCTGCCCGACATAAAACCCTCCAGCGAAATATATGGCTTAACAGATGCCATTGTAAAAAACTCCAATATACCAATCGGCGGCATTGCTGGCGATCAGCATGCAGCACTGTTCGGCCAAATGTGCATCCAACCAGGCATGGTGAAGAATACTTATGGCACAGGCTGCTTTATGCTGATGAATACCGGTGAGAAAGCAGTAACCTCCCACAATAACCTATTGACAACCGTAGCGTGGAAGCTGAACAATAAAGTGGAATATGCGCTTGAGGGCAGCATCTTCATAGCAGGAGCCGTTGTTCAATGGCTCAGGGATGGCCTTCAGATCATTCGCTCCTCGGCTGACATAGAAGCACTGGCATCCCAGGTGGATGATACCGACGGCGTTTTTATGGTTCCGGCGTTTACCGGTCTCGGAGCACCCCACTGGAACCCCTATGCGCGAGGAACGCTATTTGGACTCACCCGTGGCACAACTAACGCCCATATTGCCAGGGCAGCACTTGAAAGCATCGCCTATCAAACAACCGATGTGCTAAAAGCCATGGAGTCCGACGCCGGCATAAAAATAAAAGAACTTCGCGTAGATGGAGGTGCCACCATTAATAACCTGCTGATGCAATTCCAGTGCGATATCTTACAGGTACCTGTTATAAGACCCACCGTTTACGAAACCACTGCTCTTGGTGCAGCATATCTTGCAGGACTGGCAGTTGGCTACTGGAATGATACCGACGATATACAAAAACAATGGCAGGCCGACCGCCAGTTTACTCCTAAACTTCCCCCTGAAACAGTAACACCTTTATTGAAAGGATGGCAAAGGGCGGTATCGGCAAGTATAATTTGGGCCAATGATGGACGTTAGTTTGGCCTTTAACTATGGCTGTCAGTGGCATCTCCGACGAGACGCTATTTGAGCCGTATAGTTTTTTAATGCACAAACTGTTTCAAAGAATTTAAATCTATATTAAAACAATTACAAAATTAAAACAGCTGAAAGCGAAAAGCTGACAGCCGGCAGCCAAACATGAATCGTCAACAAATGATACAACAATTAGAATCTCACCAGGGAGAATGGGATCTCTGTATCATTGGTGGTGGTGCAACCGGGCTCGGTGTTGCAGTAGATGCGGCTTCCAGGGGGTTCAGTGTGTTGCTTGCTGAACAATGTGATTTTGCTAAAGGCACATCCTCGCGTTCCACAAAGCTGATCCATGGTGGTGTAAGATATCTACAGCAGGGAAATATAAAGTTGGTATTCGAAGGCTTGAGAGAAAGAGGCTTACTGCGCAAAAATGCACCGCACCTGGTCAAAGACCAATCTTTTATTATCCCAAATTATAAGTGGTGGGAGCCTGCATTTTATGGCGTAGGCCTTAAAATATATGACTGGATGGCGGGGAAACTAGCATTGGGACCTTCAAAGATCTTGTCGAAAAAGAAAACATTGGAAAAGGCTCCAACACTTAACCCTTCCGGACTTACAGGTGGTGTATTATATCATGATGGTCAGTTCGATGATGCCCGCCTGGCAATCAACCTCGCACAGACTGCTGTTGAAAAAGGGGGCACATTAATTAATTACATGGAAGTTACCGGCTTCCTGAAGCATGAAAAAAAGATATCCGGTATACGCGTAAAAGACCTCGTTTCAACAAAGGAATATGAAATACTTGCAAAAGTCGTAATAAACGCTACGGGCATTTTTACAGATGTTCTGCTCAAAATGGATGATGAAAAAGCCGCCTCAGTCTTATCTTTTAGCCAGGGTATTCACCTGGTGCTGGAGAAAGAATTTTTGCCCGGCGAAGCTGCTATCCTCGTGCCTTCCACAGACGATGGCCGGGTTTTGTTTGCGGTTCCATGGCATAACAAAACACTCGTTGGCACCACGGATACACCAATAAACAACGCTGTTCTGGAGCCGCTGGCCCTTGCCACCGAAATTGATTTTGTGCTCAGCCAGGTAGGCAAATTTTTGGTAAAACCACCCACTTTCAACGATGTGAAGTCAATTTTTACCGGCATCCGCCCCCTGGTAAAGGGCAATGCGAAGTCTACCGCTGAATTACCAAGAGATCATTATATACAACTAAGCGATTCCAGTTTGATAACCATTACCGGCGGTAAATGGACAACTTATCGCCGAATGGCCGAAGATGTTATAAACACTGCCATAAAAAATAACATGCTGCATCATCGGCCATGTGTTACCAAACAACTCAACATCCATGGATGGAAGAACGGGGTCAACTACAATGAAGC
>JBBPYM010000174.1:0-7551 GCA_038199905.1 Chitinophagales bacterium
CTTGTGGTGGCGGAACCATGTGAAACTGCGCTTACTTGTGACGGTTGGCCCTTGCCGTCTGAGAAAGACCCGCCTAGCCGGTAGTCGTTTTTGTCACAAGTAGCGGCTAGTGAATTCCAGAATTCCTGTGTATTGGATTGATACGCCGCGTCTTTTAACATGCCCACTATTTTGCCATTTTTTATTTCATAACATAGCTGGCTACTGAACTGGAAGTTATAACGTTGCTGGTCGATTGAATAGGAATTTCTACCGAAAAGATAGATGCCTTTTTCAACGTCTTTAATCATGTCTGCTACGCTAAAGGGTGCTGTAGCCGGTTGTAAGGATACATTTGGCATGCGTTGGAATTGTACACTGTTCCAGTTATCGGCGTAACAGCAACCCTGCGATTCCTTTAGTCCTAAAATATGTGCCTGGTCGCGGGTTGCCTGGTAACTTACCAAAATTCCATCTTTAATGATATCCCATTTCTTACAGGCAACTCCTTCATCATCATATCCTACTGCGCCTAATGAGCCGGGCTGAGTTTTATCAGCAACGAAATTCACGCGTTTATTGCCGAAATTAAATTTTTTAGATCTCCATTTATCAAGGGTAACAAAACTTGTTCCTGCATAGTTAGCTTCATATCCTAGTACACGATCCAGTTCTGTGGGATGGCCTACGGACTCATGAATGGTAAGGAACAGGTGAGTGGGATCCAGGATAACATCGTATTTGCCTGGCTGAACCGATGGCGCTTTTAGTTTCTCGTTAAGTTGCAGCGTGGCGGTTTTTATATCCTCCTGCATGTTATAACGCTTCTTGTACAGGGTGAAGATGCCTGCAAGTTCCTCGCTTTTATCGGGCCGGAGGTACTCATAACCCATACCCATAGGTGCACTTAAGGCATTGCGCGTTTGTACATCCCCGGATTTAGGGTCAATTTTGGTAACCGTAAAAGTTGGCCAGATACGGTGTATATCCTGGTCAATATAAGAGCCATCAGTGGATGCAAAGTACTTCTGTTCATTTACCTGGAACAACGAGGAATTTGCAAATTTGGCACCATACTGCAGCGCAATAGCATTTACAGATAACAGTAAGTCAATCTTATCTTTTATCGGCACTTCGAAAGCGTTGATTTCGATGGGCGTCTTCCAGCTAACGACTCCGTAGCCTTTTTGAGGGGCCAGTTGCACAGGATCAGACTGCAATTTTGCATTTACCATGGCTATCTGTACGGCCAGCGCAGCCGTTGCCGCAATATTCTCTGTAGACAAATTATCTGTTGACGCGAAACCCCAGCACCCGTTTGCAATAACCCTGATACCCATTCCGTAAGATTCGGTATTGGCTATGTTTTGCACCTTATTTTCACGTGTTGTCAGAAACTGGTTCAGGTAACGCCCTATCCTTACATCTGCATATTTTGCGCCTTTACTAACAGCAGCATTCAGCGCGATATCCGCCATGCGCTTTTTTAAGGCAGCATCCACAGGTGTTAAAGAATGCTCTATTGACACCGGGTTACCGAACAAGGGAATGTTGGGAAGCATCGCAGCCGCCGCGGCCATGGAGGATATGCTGAGAAAGTTCTTTCGGTTCATTTTGAGGTATGGGGTATGAGGTATGGGGTATGGGTATGTGTGTCTCAGTTCGTGTTAAAGAAGTTGTTTGTAAGAATTCATTTATTTATTGAGTTGAATTATACAGGCTGATTAATTTTTGTTTTGAAAATTCCGGTTCTAGCATTACGCTCATACCCATACACACATACCCATACCCCATACCCCATACCTCATACCTCATACCTCATACCTCATACCTCATACCTGTCCTCAGACCGCGTCGGAGAGGGAAGAGAACGTGAAGTCTCTAATCCTCATGGGTGGTACGATTATGTCGCCGGTTCTTTCGGGCTTGCCTAGTTCGTCTACATTATTGAGCATGATGATCGGACTTTCATTAAAGCGGAAATTTTTTATGGGGAAACGTATGACACCATTCTCGATATAAAAAGTACCGTCGCGGGTTAATCCTGTTAGTAGCAATGTTTGCAGGTCAACCATGCGGATATACCAGAACCTTGTAACCAGGATGCCCCTGGTGGTTTTTTTGATAAGATCTTCCAGCGAGGCAGTGCCACCTTCCATAATCATGCGGGATGTAAATGGAACGTCTTTTACGTTCTTTTGTTTGGCCCAGTATCTTGAATAACTCAGGTTGTTAATTTTGCCTTTATCTACCCAAACCGTTTTTGTCAATGGTCGCCCATTACCTGTCCAGGTGCGGGAAGGGAGTTCAGGGTTTAAAGGATCTGAATAAATAGTTACTTTTTCATCAAAAAGCTGTTCGCCCAACCTGGTGCCGCCGCCCTTTTTGCTCATAAAACTGCGGCCCTCGTCTGCAGTCCGTGCATCAAAGCCGTTGAACATATTAGAAAGGATATCACTGGCAGCCAGTGGTTCCAATATCACCGTGTACTTGCCCGGCTCGATGGCTCTCGCCCCTGCTGAACCATTTGCTTTGGCAGCAGCCACCTTAGAAAGGGCAAGCGTATCCAGTTTGGCAACGTCATTGTATGATTTTTCTACATACCCTGACCCTGTACCTTCCTGGTTTCTCATGGTAACTGAAAAAGAGACATCGGTGTTCCTATTATATGCGAATAGCCCTTTTGAGTTCAACAATGCTTCAAAGCTGGTGGTATTTTCCAGGAAACCCGCCGCCTCCAGCTTTGCCTGCCTGGAGAGTGTTAAGCTTTGTAAAACATCCTGCGCGCGTTTCTGCGGATCGATAGCCGCAGTAGCATTGATATAACTTGCGGATGCCGGGTAATCCTGAGGTGCCAGCAAGGGCATGTATTCCGGATTATCAGGAGCGAGCTGGGCCAATTCTTCGGCGCGCCGGAGACCTTCTGCAGGGAGGCATCATCGAATTCGTTGATGCTTGTGTTACCAGTTTTTTTGCCGAAGGTTGAGGTAACCTCCAAGGACATCACGCTCGACTGTCCGGCAGTAGAGACAGTGTTCCGCGCGTATCGGATATTACCGCCTTCAGATCCGCTGAGGCTTAGTTCGCATTCATCAGCTTTGGAATAACCGAGGGCCTTTCTTAATATTTGTTCCGCTTCGTCTCTGCTTAGTATCGGCATTTTTCGTGTGATATGTGGGTGCTTATACCGCGTCTGATAAAGATGTAAAGTTAAAGTCCCGGATTTTCATGGGTGGAATCAGGAAGCTCCTGTACGATTCCACATTGATGCTTCGCTCGGTTTTGCCTAAGGCTTCCAGGTTGTTTAGCATGATGATCGGACTTTCATTAAACCTAAAGTTTTTTACAGGAAATTTTATCTCACCGTTTTCTATATAAAAGGTCCCATCACGAGTAAGGCCTGTGAGCAACAATGTTTGTGCATCTACCATTCGGATGTACCAGAGTCTTGATACGAGAATGCCCTTTTCGGTGCTTTTTATCAGTTCTTCAAGTGATGCAGTTCCACCTTCCATGATGATATTACCGGGGAAAGGCACAGGCCGCACATTTTTTTTCTGCGCCCAGAATTTAGAGTAGGTAAGGTTTTTTACCACTCCTTTTTCAATCCAGTTAATTCTCTCCAGTGGTAAGCCGTCACCGCTCCAGGTGGTGGAGGGCAGCTCAGGGTTAAATGGATCGGAATAGATGGTGACTTTTTCATCCATCAATTTTTCACCCAGGCGGGTTCCCCCACCCTTCTTGCTCATAAAACTACGCCCCTCGTCTGCCTGCCTTGCGTCGAGTCCGTAAAACATGTTGCCAAGCATATAGGTGGCGGCTACCGGTTCAAGTATCACGGTGTACCTTCCGGGCTCGATGGCCCTGGCTGTGGCAGATCCATTTGCTTTTTGGGCGGCGATTTTCGTCGCGCTTACAACATCCAGTTTTGAAATATCATTGTATCCACGGGCGGCATAACCTGACCCCGTACCTGCTTCATTGCGGGTTGTGATAGTGAAGATCACATCGGTGTCGTTATTATAAGCAAACAATCCTTTCGAGTTGGCAATAGCAACAAAGCTGGTACTGTTTTCCAGGTAACCGGCTGCTTCTAGTTTTGCATCCTTTGCTATTTTGATGCTTTTTGCCACCGCATCGGCCCTGATATCTGGCGTTACCGCTGCTGTAACAGGTACGTAAGTAATAGATTCCTTAAAACTGCGGGGACCATTCAGGGGCATATACTCCGGGTTTTCCGGGGCAAGCTGGGCAAGCTCTTCAGAGCGTTTAACGACCTTCTCCAATGATTTATCATCAAACTCATTGATGTTGGCGCTGCCGCTCTTTGTTCCGAAAGTTGAACTAACGGAAAGGGTTAACGTACTGATGTCACCAGAGGTTGATATTGCATTACGGGCGTAACGGATGTTACCTCCCTCCGAGCCCCTGACCGACACTTCACATTCATCCGCTTTTGAAAAGCCTATTACTTTTTTCAACAGCACCTGGGCGTCTTCTTTACTTAATATTGCCATAATGATATCCTTAAATTTTTCTGTCTGTGTTAATAACGTTTACCCCGTTGAACCGGGTAGTGGATGAGCCATGCGAAACAGCGTTTGACTGCCCTGGCTGCCCTTTTCCATCGTTAAAGGCTCCCCCGAGACGGTAGTCGCTTTTGTCGGCGATAGCAGCGCATGAGTTCCAGAATTCCTGTGTGTTGGCCTGGTAGGCAACATCTTTAAGCATGCCGGTAATTTTACCATTTTTTATCTCGTAAAATGTTTGTCCGCCAAACTGGAAATTATAGCGCTGCTGGTCTATTGAGAAAGAGCCGTCGCCGATGATATAGATGCCCTTTTCAACATTTTTGATCAAATCATCTACGCTCAGTTTTTCTTTGCCGGGTTGAAGGGATACGTTGGGCATACGTTGAAACTGGACATCACTCCAGCTTTGCGCATAACAACATCCCTGTGATTCTTTTAAACCGATAATATGTGCCTGGTCGCGGATGGCCTGGAAATTTACAAGGATACCATTTTTTATGAGGTCCCACTCTTTGCACTTTACCCCTTCATCATCATAACCGACGGCACCCAGCGACCCTTTCTGTAATTTATCGGCTACAATGTTTACCCTATCACTGCCGAATTTAAAGTTTTTGGATTTCCATTTATCGAGGGTAAGAAAACTGGTGCCGGCGTAATTTGCCTCATATCCCAGCACCCTGTCGAGTTCCGTTGGGTGTGCCACCGATTCATGAATGGTTAGCCAGAGATGGGAAGGGTCGAGTACGAGATCGTATTTCCCTGGTTCCACTGTTTTTGCCTTCAGTTTCTGGGCCACGTCCCTGGTGGCGGCTTTTACATCTTCCAGCATATCATAGCGGTCTCGATATCGGGTAACGATGCCCGTTACTTTGTCAGCCGGTGTTGCTGTAAGATATTCATAACCCATGCCCACCGGCGAACTGAGTGCCTTTCTCGTCTGGAATTTACCGGTTGACTTATCTATGCCGGTTACTGTAAATGTAGGGAACAGTCGGTGGATATCCTGGTCTATATAAGAACCGTCGGTTGACGCGAAATACTTTTGTTCATTGATAGAAAATATCAGCGAATTCACAAAATTGGCACCGCCACTCATGGCGGCGGCGTTAACTGAAAGCAATAGATCTACTTTATCCTTAACAGGCACTTCGAAAGCATTTGTAACGATCGGTGATTTCCAGCTTACTTCGCCAAAGCCCTGTTGGGGTGCCAGTTGTACAGGCGCGGACTGCACCCTTGAATTTGCTTTTGCAACGGCCACTGCTCTTTCCGCTGTTTTCGCGATCTCTTCCTTCGTAACATTGTTGCTCGCAGCAAAACCCCAGGAACCGTTTGCGATCACTCTTATACCCACTCCATAGGACTCTGAATTGGAGATGTTCTGAACACGATTCTCGCGAGTGGCAATCGCCTGGTTCAGGTACCTTCCAATCCTTACATCGGCATAGGTGGCGCCTTTTGATCTTGCCGCATTAAGGGCAATATCCGCGAGTTGTTTCTTTTCACCAGCGTCCATTCCATCATTCAAAAAGGCAGCAGGGTCTACCTCATTTCCAAATGTTGACATACCAGGTAATACCAGCGCTCCAAGACCCATTGCGGATAAGTGGAGAAAGTTTTTTCTTTTCAAGTTGATTCCTCCTTGGTTTTAATGTTAGAGAGCTATCAGCTATCAGCTATCAGCTATCAGCTATCAGCTATCAGCTATCAGCTATCAGCTATCAGCTATCGGCCTTCGGCCTGTTACAATTAGTTGAATAGCTTTTATGGTTGCATTTGTTAGGGTGTTCATGTTTCTATGGATACACTTACTGGCAATCTATTCAATTTACCCATATTTTTAATAAACATTGCTATATTTTTTTTCCCACCACAGGTAGGTACAGGTGATCAAAATAATTATTAAAAAATAAATTTTGGGAAAAGGGCGTTGCCCTGGGTCTTGCGTTTTTGATACTGATTTTTGTGATGGGTGTTTATTTGCTACATATTCTTTTGTGGCCTGCCGATTTTCGAATGAACGGATGCTTTGCCACGCGGAGTTTTTAAAAACATACAACCAGGAGGGGCTTGAGTTGTTTTTTACAATCGCACGCCAGCCGGTGGCATCCGGCCAGTAACTGCCCCGCCATTCCATTGAGTTAATAACATTCTGCCGAAAATAAACCCTCGAATCATCAACCATTACGTTCGGCAATTCGAGATCCGGAGTTTGCAGCCCCAGCGACACAGGTTCATTGATCACCGGCAATGCTGGTTCAATGATCCAGCGATACGGCAGGGAAAATGGAGGGGCAGCCTGTTCGATGGTCATTGACCAGAAAGAATGAAAGGCTGTATCTTTGCCTGCAAGCGCCCAGCTATATGTATTTGCGAGGGTTGACACGATTATTTTTCCTGCACCAAACAGCGTGCTGCTGACGTATACAGCGGAAACCTCATCCATCACCAGCGGTTGGGTACCGTCCATCTTTCTAATGTGCACTGTCCCGCTACCTGCAGGCGCATGTACACCTTCACGGGTTGTTCGCCAGTGCAGTTTCATTTTCTTCACAACGCTTTCTTTCCGAGCCACCAGCGGGAACGAACGGGCATAAAAAGCAGCAGGATCAGGAAAACTGTCTGCTTTTACTATCAGTCCTATGCCACCTTCCGCAACGCGGGACCTTATTACAGCCAGCTCTTGTGATGACAGGGCTGCAAGTTCGGCCGCGTCGCTGATCAGCACATCAAAGTTGGTCAACAATGCATTTGTAATACGATCAAGCGAGATCTCATAAACGTTGAAGAATTCCTTCTGGTATTTTTTCCTGCTAATGGTTGTTCTGGCAGCTACCTGATAACTGTTTTTAGAAAGCCATTCTTTTAAAAACTTATTCTCAAAACCGGGAGCAGACGCGAGCATCAGTATCCTTACAGATCCCGAACTGTCCACTTCCACTGGCAGTTCCTCCCTTACAAGGCTATCATTGCCTGAAAATGTTGTTAATGAGAATATAGTCCTCCCTGTGAATTTGGGTAAATGCGTTAACTGAAA
>JBBPYM010000175.1:0-6358 GCA_038199905.1 Chitinophagales bacterium
CACAGAAGAAGGCAGGCACCAATATATGATGATTGTTTCTTCCGCAGAAAATATAAAGAACCTGGATCATTACAAAGAAATATCCCAGAAACTTGCACGTGCAGAGAACATCACTGACGCGCAGGCACATGTGCTGGCCGCAGAAGGCAAGGCAGTGGTTTGGGTTGATGGCGGCTTACACGCTACCGAAGTGGTCGGCACCCAGCAACTTATTGAAATAATATACCAGGTGCTTAGTCGCAAAGACCCTGAAACATTGCGAATTCTGGATGGGGTTATCCTTCTCTTTACGCATGCTAATCCAGACGGACAGGAACTTGTTTCTGACTGGTACATGAAAGATGCTGATACCGCTAAAAGGAGAACCAATATCCCCAGACTTTATGAAAAATATATCGGGCATGATAACAACCGCGACTTCTTTATGATGAACATGAAAGAGTCTCAGAACATTGCCCGCCAACAATACCTTGAATGGATGCCGCAGATCATTTATAATCATCATCAGGCGGGTCCTGCAGGCTCTGTTGTAGCAGGCCCTCCTTATCGTGATCCCTTTAATTATGTTTTTGACCCATTGTTGGTTACAGGCATAGATGCGGTAGGAGCGGCTATGAATAACCGGCTGAACATGGAAGGCAAGCCAGGATACACCCAACGCGCTGGTTCAGTGTACTCTACCTGGTGGAATGGCGGACTGCGAACCACCGCCTATTTTCATAATATGATCGGCCTTTTAACGGAGATCATTGGAAGCCCTACACCATCCTCTATTCCACTGGTACCCCAGCGCCTGATCCCAAATATGGCGACCACTTTTCCCGTTACACCACAGAAGTGGTATTTCCGGCAGTCGATAGATTACTCTGTATCGCTAAACTATGCTGTGTTTAATTATGCGCTTAAACAAAAAGAAGACTTATTGTTTGGTATTTACAGGATGGGCAAAAATTCCATTGATGCAGGCAGCCGTGATAACTGGATCCTTTCACCGAAAAGGATAGATTCCATCACCAGTGCCTTCAGGAGAGACCAGCGAAACAGACCAGGGGCAATCAACGCCACTGCTGCAGCTGGATTTCGCGCTGATAGTATCCCCATGAAGTATTATAATGATGTGCTAAAGAATCCGAAACTTCGGGACGCACGTGCATACATCATTTCCGCCAATCAACCGGATTTTCCTACAGCAGTGAAATTTGTAAACGCACTTATACGGTCAGGTATATTAATACATAAAGCAACAGCAGACTTTACAGTGGCATCGGTCAATTACCCTGCAGGTTCTTACATCGTTAAAACAGACCAGGCTTTCCGTCCTCATGTGATAGATATGTTTGAACCGCAGGATCATCCGAATGACTTTCAATACCCTGGCGGACCGCCCATCCGGCCATATGATGCCGCGGGCTGGACACTTGCCTATGAAATGGGCATTCAATTCGATCGCCAGTTAGAAGCAGTTTCAGGCCCCTTTGCACGTGTGCCTTATGGTGAGCTGCAAGTGCCCCCTGCAAAAACCATTGCCAGCTCGGGCGCCGGTTATCTTTTAAGCTCCAGGATAAATAATTCGTTCACGGCTGTAAACGATCTGCTAAAATCCGGTGTAGATGTATATCGCCTGCCCGCCGGCGCTACCGGATCACAGGAAACAGGTACCTTTTATGTGCCTGCATCCGGCAAATCGGTCCTGGAAAAATCTTCCGCTGGCCTGGGCCTTTCAATTATACCCGTATCAAAAAGACCTGCTGCCGCGATTAAAATTTCACCTATGCGCATCGGCTTGTGGGATACTTACGGCGGCTCCATCCCGTCGGGCTGGGTGCGCTGGTTGATGGAACAATATCATTTTCCCATCCAGCTTATCTACACGAAAGAAATAAATGCAGGCAACCTTAAAGATAAATTCGACCTGATTTTATTTGTGTCCGGCGCAATACCTGCTGTAAGATCCCTGAAACCAGAGGGTGGCGAGAGAAACTTAGCGGACGCTGGTATAAATGCCATTCCTGCCGAGTTTCGTTCCTGGGTGGGAAGAATTTCTGCAGATTCATCGGTGCCGCAACTCAAAACGTTCATGGAAGCAGGTGGAACGATCGTAACAATAGGCAGCAGCACAAACCTGGCTTACCACCTTGCACTCCCTGTACGTAATGCTTTGGTAGAGATGGTTGGTGATACCGAACGCCCTTTACCAGGAGAAAAATTTTACATTCCGGGAAGTATACTGCGGATGAACATAGATTCAACCCAACCGGCTGCCTGGGGAATGCCCGCAACCAGCGATGTGTATTTTGATGCCAGTCCGGTATTTAAACTTTCGCCCAATGCCATTGCAAAGAGGCAGGTGCAGCCGATCGCGTGGTTCTCGTCCGACAAACCACTTAGAAGCGGTTGGGCATGGGGACAGGAATATTTGCAAGACGGGGTTGCGGCTTTTATGGCCCCTGTGGGCTCCGGTAAATTGTATGCTTTTGGACCGGAAATTACCTTTCGGGGTCAGACGCACGGCACTTTTAAACTGCTTTTCAACCAGCTTTACTCCACTGTTACAAAGTAGCCATACTGGTTATTAGTTATAATTAAAAACATGAAAAAATTCGTCAAACACATATTACTGCTATCCTTGCTCGCAGGCGGTTTTAATCAGGAGCTTATAGCACAGGAAGATGCCCCGGCAAAAAAAGTGGAGACAGTCAGTCCTAGATATGCTAGCGACATAAAATCGCTGGCGGTTGAACCTGTTATAAAAAATGCCTTCCAAATAATCATCGACCTGGAACCGGAAACGTTGCGAGACCTGGTGACACTCACGGAGATTCCGGCGCCACCATTTAAAGAACAAAAGAGGGCGGAAAAATTCCGGGAAATGATGAAGTCTGCCGGTCTGGATTCAGTTTGGATAGATACAGTCGGCAACGTAATAGGATTGCGTAAGGGTAAAACTGGCAGGAAAACAGTTGTTCTCGAAGGTCACCTCGACACAGTATTCCCTGAAGGTACCGATGTAACTGTAAAACGTCACGGTGATACTTTGATGGCGCCTGGCATAGGCGATGATACGAGGGGGCTTGCACTGGTACTTGCCGTATTAAAATCCATGCAAAAAGCTTCTGTAAAAACTGATGCTGATATCCTGTTCATTGGTACGGTAGGCGAAGAAGGACTAGGCGATCTGAGAGGAGTTAAACACCTGTTCAGCAGCGAGGGGCCTAAGATTGACTCATACATTGCAGTTGATGGTTCAGCCATAGAAAGAATTGTGTATGGTGGCACAGGATCTCATCGTTACCGGGTAACTTTTAAAGGCCCTGGCGGCCACTCTTATGGGAACTTCGGCTTTGTAAACCCACACAATGCGTTAGCATCGGCAATCCACTATTTTAATATTGCTGCTGATACGTTCACCAGCCATGGTATAAGAACTACTTATAATGTAGGAATGGTGGGAGGTGGAACATCTGTAAATGCTATCCCGTTTGAGTCATGGATGGAAGTAGATATGCGTTCGGAAGATGCGGCAAGATTAAACGGTATTGATGCTTTACTTCAATCCGCTATCCAGCGCGCTCTGAAAGAAGAAAACCAATTAAAAAGATCCGGTAAAGACCTTACTGTAGAAATTAAATTAGTGGGAGACAGGCCACCAGGGACACAGGATGCTTCTCTCCCCCTGATCCAGCGTGCAATAGCTTCCAGCAGTTATCTCGGAGCGCCACCTGCACAGTTAGGAATAAGTTCAACTAATTCGAACACCCCGATAGCCAAAGGAGTACCGGCAATAACCATCGGTGCGGGCGGTACCGGAGGGGGCGCTCACGCGTTAAATGAATGGTGGATAAACAATAAAGGCCATTTAGGTATACAGAACGCGCTCTTGTTACTTGTTGCTGAAGCGGGTCTTGTAAAATAAGGAGTAGATACATACTTGTTTGATTCAACCGGTTCTGGCAATGCTGTTGGCCATTTTTGCACAGGGTTAAATATTTTTGTGGGATCTTACAATCGCAAAAAACAAACATTGCCAGAATCAAACCTCTATAGAATCCTGTTTGGAAACATTGTATTTCTGTTATTGCATACCGGCACAAACGCACAGTACCAGCTTCACGTACAACTCACTGATCACGATTCAACTTCCGTACTTAAGTCACTTGGTTTACAAACCTCATTTAAAACCAGGAGCGGATGCGCGGATTATGTAGCGAACCTGACAACTTTTTTACAGCTAAAAGGATATACCACTGCATCTGTTGACAGTGTTTATTTTGACTCATCAGCCGCCACCATTCAATTATACCTGGGCGAGCTTTACCAGATTGGCGGTATCAAAGTTTCGGACCCCGATAAGAAAATTTTAGAGCTGGCAAGTGGTAGTGGCAACGAACTGCGTAATAAGGTCTTAAACGGAGATCAATTACAGGCATTCCAACGAAAAATATTGGACTACCTGGAAAATAATGGGTACCCGTTTGCCAAACTGCATTTAGACAGTATAAGGTTTGAAAGAGAAAAAATTTTTGGCAGCCTTAAGATCGAAAAAGGTCCCTTATATAAGATTGACAGTATCCGCGTATACGGCAAAGCAGTTATTTCAAAAACCTTTTTACAGCGCTACCTGGAAATCAGGAACGGAAGTTTATATCAAAAAACAAAGCTGCAAAATATCAGCAGGAAAATATTGGAAGTACCTTATTTAGAGGAACAGCAACCATGGAATTTGACCATGTTAGGCACGGGCTCAATAATAAACCTCTACCTCCAGCCAAAAAAGAGCAGCCAGGTAAATGTGCTTATTGGATTTCTTCCTTCCAATCAACAGACCTCGTCAGGCAAACTATTGGTAACGGGAGAGGCAAATATTCATCTCAGGAACGCTTTGGGAAGCGGAGAATTAATTGCTGTCGATTGGCAGCAGTTACAAGTTAAATCTCCCCGTTTAAACCTTGCATTCCGTTTGCCTTATTTGTTAGGCTCCGCGTTTGGTGTCAGCACAGCATTTGATTTATTCAAAAAAGACTCTTCCTACCTGAATCTTAGTTTTCTACTTGGGATGGAGTACAATTTATCGGGAGATCAGAATGGACGAATATTTTTTCAAAACCTAAAAAGTAACCTGCTAAATGTTGATACTTTGTCGCTTAAGGCAAACAAAAAACTTCCGCCTGAAATGGACGTCAGTTCGGTAAACCTTGGCGTTGATTATGAAATCAACAGAACAAATTACCGGCTAAATCCCAGGAGGGGATCAGCGTTTCAGCTAACAATGTCTGCAGGTACGAGGAACATTAAAAAAAACAACGTCATAACAAAATTATACGATCCGTCATTTTCGTATGAATCGTTGTACGATACCATCCAGCAGAAAAGCTACCAGTTCCGGGTGAAGTTTAATGCTGCTCATTATTTCCAGTTAGGTCGGCAATCAACATTAAAAACTGCAATTAATGGAGGTTGGTTCCAAAGCCAGTCAGTGTTTCGGAATGAACTATTCCAAATCGGGGGATATAAGCTTTTAAGAGGCTTTGATGAAGAAGGCATTTTCGCTTCTCAATATGCAGTTGGTACGTTGGAATACCGTTATCTTATTGGTTTGAACTCATTTCTGTTTGCGTTTATCGACGCCGGGCATGCTACTAATAAAAGCATCAAACCGGTTATCGAGAATAAGTTTATCGGGGCAGGACTGGGAATGGCTTTTGAAACCAAGGCAGGTGTATTCAATATCTCCTATGCAGCGGGTAAAAGGAACGATGTAAAATTTGATCTTCGACAATCAAAAATACACCTCGGCTATGTGAACTATTTTTAATAAAGCGGTAGAATCAACAATATTTTTTAAGGTATATTTTGCAGTACCAGCCTGTATTACAAGGCGTTTGAAACGAACCTTGCCCTGAAAGCAACAAGCGTGCTGCTGAAAGCTAAACTATTTCGATATTTTTGCCACCCTAACTCTCATCGGTGAAATATTTTCTGATATTCTTTTTGTTGTGGGCAGGTAATAACTTCTGCCTGGCCCAGGCCAGGCAAGGTGCTGTATTCGTGACGCAAGACACCATTCCCAGCCAGTCTCTTGTAAAAGTTCCAGATACGATAAGGACTGCTGCAATTGACAGTAGCACTGCAAAACCTGCTATTACTACTACGCAGGTTACGCAACAAAAAAAACGGGCAAATTGGAACTTAATAAATTCATTGTTGGGCAACCATCCGTATTTTAATTTTTTGGGTGTACCGAGGTATGAAATAAATGTTGAGCGTGTTCACCAGGGTAAAGAAGGTTTGTTTTACCTGTTAACGGGCGTTGTTTTGTATTTTGCTTTGATTCGTTTGCTTTTCGGGAAATATATGAATA
>JBBPYM010000176.1:0-20572 GCA_038199905.1 Chitinophagales bacterium
AACTAAAACAGGTTGCGTTTATTGAATCACATAGTCGTTTACCCTGGTTATCGAAGCTTTTCTTTGAGCTTGCTTATGGGATGGATTTCATAACGATCGAGCTGTTTTTCCGTGGTTTCCTTGTGCTTGCATTTGTGCGGTATGCAGGTCAGGAAGCAGTTTTACCAGCGGCGGTTTTTTATTGCAGCATCCACTTTGGCAAGCCGCTGGCCGAATGTATTTCCTCATTTTTTGGTGGGATGATATTGGGAATCCTGGTTTACCGGACAGGGTCAATTGCGGGTGGTTTAATGGTTCATCTTGGGATAGCCTGGATGATGGAAGCTGGTGGGTATTTTGGGAACTTGTTGAAGCACCGGTGAGTGCTTTTTGAAGCTTTTGGAATCTATGATTTTTTTTACCACAGAGGAGCAGCCGGAGGAAGAGAAGAAGAGTGACGCAGAGGGGGTTTTTATTAAAAATACCTGCATGGGTATATCCACGCAGGTTTAATGCAATAAAAAACTACAAACTCGTAAGCCGGATTCTGTTTCTAAACTATCATTTATCTGGGATGCTGATTGCTCAGCACCTCTTTCTGCCTACCCTTCCCGGCACCACCACTGAGTACAGTGATGAATATGAACGAGCAGCTCATCTGCGGAAGCAAACCGGAATATACATGGCATTTCAGCATGTAAGGTTTACCCTCCCGGCATGTTACCATAACCGGGACGTGGGCACTTACCCCACGTTTTCACCCTTACCCGACACTGGGCGGTAATTTTCTGTGGCACTATCTATCCAACATTTATTCATGTTGTCACGAACAAACGTCAGCCCGGCTGTTCACCGGTACATTGCTCTATGCTGTCCGGACTTTCCTTTCTCTGGTGGAGAACGATAGCTCGGTTTGTAGTTGCTGCGCTGGTATGAGGTATGAGGTATGAGGTATGAGGTAAAATAAATTGATCCAAGTTGATTACGGCTAATAGCCCATACCTCATACCTCATACCCCATACCAGCTTTCAGTACTGAAAATAAATCTCCGTTGCTCCGTAGCCGTACGAAGCATGATACTGGTTGATGAATGTTTTCACTTCCTTTCTGTGGCGAAGCAATTCGTGGATCTCATCCCTAAGACGGCCGCTGCCAAGGCCATGGACAACGATCAGGGAAGGCTGCCTGTGAGCAATCGCCAGGTCGTAATATTTTTCGAATTGGCTAAGTTGCATCGTTAAAATTTCAAAGTTGCTCAGGCTTTTCCAATCGTCTGTGATCTTTTCCATATGCAGATCCACAGCATATTTTGCGGGCTCCAAATGTTGCCTTCCTTTCGACGCGTCATAAACTTTAAAGCCAGTGGCAGCAAGTTTCCCGAGATCCATCTTTTCTTCCACGGCCTTATCGGGATAGTCATCAAAAAGTTTAAAAGAAAAAGAAGGCAGGTTTTTGGCTTTGATCTCTTCAATTTTCGTGAACACCTGCCTGGGACGTAATTTTAAAGCTGTTTCAAAATAATCAGCCTTTTTACGATCGGGTGTGATCAATGAAAACTCAACGTTAAACGACGGACTGTCGTTAACTTTTTCGAAATAAATATCATGAAGATAGAAGTCCTGGTTGTTGAAAACCTGGTTTTTCAGTTCAAATTCCGGTGCTCCCAGAAGCCCGAGTTTGTAATTAAAATTAAAACCCCATTGTGAGCCGTTGATGAGGTACACTTTTAAAAGTTCCACTACTTCGTCCCCAAACTCATCGTTGCCAAATTTTGGCAGGAACATCAACCAAACTCCACTCGGCTGTTTGCTTGCGCTCGTTACTTTTTCCCTTGGCACCTGGTCGATATAGGTCTTGGGTTTTTTAAGTTCCGGAAAAAGTTTTTTTTCAGTGAATCTTTTAAAATACGGGTATTCCAGTTGGTCATTGTACGCAGGAAATTTTACACCCCTTATCTCCACCATTACCATTGTATCGTTGATAATATCTCTTACGGTTGCTTCTTCATTTGAATGCTTCACTACCACTATATCGCCTATTTCGAATTTCATGTAGCGAAGTTAGGGAATGGCTATCAGCTTTCAGCTATCAGCCTTCAGCTTTTGGAAAGCATCCATAGCAGTTCAATTATCAAAATCTGGATGTATTGCCATCACTGCTGATAGCTGACGGCTGATAGCCGATAGCTACCCTCTCAAATGACTATTTCTCCTCCCGTATAAAAAGTAAATAAGCAATCCAATTGCCAGCCAGATGCCGAAGCGGAGCCAGTTGGTGTGGCTTTCCTGTGCCATCAGGTAAAAACAGCTTATCAATCCTAAAACGGGTAATAATGAAAAAGCATGGACAAAAGTTAATACGGATATAATCAATGCAACTAACCAGAAGATAATCATTGGAAAGCCTTCCAGTGTAAACATAGTGCTAAAGTATGAGGGGATCGCGTAAGTGGTCACTGATACAGCCAGGATGAACAGTATTGGCACAATGTATTTTCCGTTAATAAAAGGCACCCTGAATTTTGATTCTGGTCGCACTTTTTGTTTTTGGAGCACAAGCACACCTCCACATACCAACACAAAGGCAAACAAAGTGCCGATGCTGGTTAATGCAAGTACCACATCAAGGTTCAAAAAAAGCGCGGGTACAGCCACAAGTACACCCGTAAGAATAGTAGAGAACGAGGGCGTTTTATACACGGGATGCAAGCGCGAAAAAATCTTTGGTAACAAGCCATCGCGGCTCATGCTCATCCATATTCTCGGCTGGCCAAGCTGAAAAACCAGTAACACGCTGGCGGTAGCGATGATGGCACTTACAGCAACAATTCCTGATATCCACGTCATCCCCCTTGCTTCAAAAACTAATGCCAACGGATCGCCGACATTAAGCTTGGTATAATGGACCATTCCGGTTAACACCAGTGCCAGCAACACATACAATACTGTACAAATAATAAGTGAATAAATCATCCCCCTGGGAAGATCCCGTTGAGGATTTTTACATTCTTCCGCTGTCGTAGAGATGGCGTCAAAACCTATATAGGCAAAAAATACCGCTGAAACACCCTTCATAACACCAGAAAATCCGTTAGGATTAAATGGAGTCCAGTTTGATGGATCAGCATAATATCCGCCCAGAACGATCACCAGGAAAATAACGAGCAATTTAATGATCACCATTATATTACCTGCTTTACGCGACTCGTTGATACCAACATATACAATGGCAGTAATCAGGGCCACAATCAATAGAGCAGGAATATCCATGATTAGATGCATACCAAAAACCTGTGGCGCATGCTGCCATGCATCGTGTCTATATAAAACTGTAGGATCTATGGTGCTGAGCTGCTGTTGTGCTGCAATCAAAGGAGCTGCTTGTGTAAAGCCGGAATGAGCAGTAGAATAATCCATCGTCAGCCAGCCGGGTATATGCAGGCCTGCTTTGTCGAGTAAGCCGGTGAAATAATCGCTCCATGAAATGGCCACGGCGATATTACCTATTGCGTACTCCATTAATAGATCCCATCCAATTATCCAGGCAAAGATTTCTCCGAATGCAACATAAGAATAAGTGTAGGCGCTTCCCGCAACAGGAACCGTTGAAGCGAATTCAGCGTAACACAATGCTGCAAACCCACAAGCCACCGCCGTAAAAATATAAAGGTAAATAACCGCAGGGCCGCCATCATAACAGGCTTTACCGATACTGCTAAAAATTCCCGCACCAATAACAGCAGCAATACCCATGAAGGTAAGGTCCTTAACGCCCAGAATTTTATTTAACTGCCCATGGCCGTCATGCACACCAGCGGCTGCATCAGCCAGTATCTTATCTATCGACTTTTTCCGGAGCAGGGAATTCGACATGGGCGTTAGTTTAAAGTTAAATGTTCAAAGTTTAAAGTTAGCGTTCCAATGTATAATTTGAACATTACAAAAAACTTTTAATATTCTCTTTTAACAAGATAACTAACGAGTTCCATCAAGGGGTTTTTCCTGCTCGTAGTAACTGCGATATCTTCCAGGTGTTTAAGCGCGGTAGTGACATATTTGTCCTTGAGTTCCATGGCCCATTCATCCACCCTGCATTCCCTGAAAATTCTGAGTGTATCAGTTACTTTGTCCGGCCCGGTGGCACCGGACAATTTTTTAAGTTTTTTTAACTGTGCTTCATTTGCAACTTCCAGCGCCTTTATCATCAGGAACGTCTTTTTGTTCGTGTGAATATCACCACCCACCTGTTTGCCAACTTTTACAGGATCGCCAAACGCGTCCAGGTAATCATCCTGTATTTGGAAGCTGATGCCCAGGTTACGACCAAACTCATACAGGTGCTGCTGATTTCCTGTTCCCGACCCGCCTAGTATTGCTCCCAGCTGCAGACTTGCTGCCAGCAGTACCGATGTTTTTAATTCTATCATTCTGATGTAATCATCAGCACTTATATGATCCATTTTTTCAAAATCCATATCCAGTTGCTGCCCTTCGCATACTTCCCTTGCCGTGCGGTTAAAAAGCTCAATGATTTTATGGATATTAACCATTTTCACTTTATTCAGGTAATCATAAGCAACTATCAGCATTACATCACCAGATAAAATGGCTGCAGGTTCGCTGTATTTCTCATGGACAGTCTGCATACCCCGGCGTAACGGCGCCTTGTCCATAATATCGTCATGGATCAGTGTAAAATTGTGAAACAGCTCTATGGCTGTAGCCACATTGTATGAGTCGGCATTTACATCTGCAAACAGTTCATTGCTCATAAGGCACATCACCGGCCGGATGCGCTTACCCCCCAACGTTAGGAAGTAGTTCCCCGCACCATACAAACTGGATGGATGATCTGGAAAATGTTTATGATCAAATTTCTCTTTGAAAAGCACTGATAATTCCTCGAAAGAATGCATAATTGTTATTGAGGCATAAAAATAACATTATAAGTTCATAGTTTGCCGGCGCATGCGTGTTTTGAGGGTGAACAGGATTAGAACAATTCTTTGCAAACCTATTAACGTAAACAGTCTCATGAACCTCTCAATCTCATGAATCAGCGAAACTTCTCCGAAAAACACGGCATTCAAAGCGGGACTCGCTGGGATCTTGAAATTCGAAAAAGCACGATAGTATGTAATGACCAGAGACAAGCCATAATTACTTTTTCTGATTTCTTTTTTTGCCTCGCCCCTTCTGAGGCTTAGCCGCAAGTTTTTCTTCACGCTGACCCTCCGCAAGAGAACTGGTAAGGACCCATTCATAATCAAGCTGGCGCTTTGCCAGGTTTGCCGAGATAACTTTAATCCGGATCTTATCACCCATCCTGAAAGAACGGCCACTGCGTTTTCCCACCAGGCAATAGTCGGATTCGATATGCTGGAAGTCGTCATAATCATACAAACTGTGAATGCTTACAAGACCCTCGCATTTGTGCTCAACGGTTTCTACCCAAAAGCCAAAGGATGAAACACCGCTAATCACTCCTTCGAATTCTTCGCCCAGATAGTTCTGCATATACTCCACCTGTTTGTATTTGTTGGCTGCCCTCTCCGTTTCCATAGCGGCACGCTCCCGGTCACTACAGTGTTTGCACTTTTCTTCCATTTTGGGGTCGGGAACAATGTCTTTGTCCAACACCTGCTGTAATACACGGTGAACAAGGATATCAGGATATCGTCGGATAGGTGATGTGAAATGGGTGTAATGTTCAAAACCCAGTCCATAGTGGCCAATATTCTCAGCAGTATATACAGCCTTTGCCATTGTTCTTATACCCAACTGCTCAAGCACATGTTGTTCCGGTTTTCCTTTCACTTCTTCCAACATCCTATTAAAAGAAGCCGCAATGCCCTGGGGCGATGTGGTATCAAAACTGTGACCGTATTTTTTTGCAAATTCCACAAAAGGCAGCAGTTTTTCTGCATCAGGCGTATCGTGCACCCTATACGGCATGGGCACAGGCTTTTTGTTACCTTTTACTTTGGCAACATACTGTGCTACGGCCCTGTTTGCGAGTAACATAAATTCTTCTACGAGCTGGTGGGCTTCTTTGCTTTCTTTGATCATTATGCCAATGGGTTTACCATCAGCATCGAGCTTGAATTTTACTTCAGCGGAAGAAAAATTAATAGCTCCTTTTTCAAAGCGTTGCTTTCTAAAACCCTGTGCCAGCTTGTTAAACAGCAGTATCTCGTCTTTATAAAGCCCATCCTCTTGTTCAATGATCTCCTGAACCTCTTCGTAGGTAAAGCGATGATTGGAATGTATAATTGTTCTGCCAAACCATGTATTTTTAATCTTTCCCGCCGGGGTAATCTCAAACACTGCCGAGAAGGTAAACTTATCTTCATGGGGCCTTAGCGAGCATAGTTCATTGGATATGCGCTCTGGCAACATCGGGTTTACGCGATCCGGCAGATAAACCGAGGTGGCACGTTCATATGCAGAAGTATCTAATAATGTGTCGGGCTGTACATAGTGACTTACATCGGCGATGTGTACGCCTATCTCATAGTTGCCATTTGACATCAACTGATAAGACACCGCGTCATCAAAATCCTTTGCGTCAAAGGGGTCAATTGTAAAAGTTAGTACTGGGCGAAAATCCTTCCGGTTGATTATCTCTTCATCCGCCAGCAAGTCGGGCAGGCGTTCAGACTCTTCCAGCACCTCATCCGCAAACTTAAGTGGAAAGCCACTGGCCATCAGCAGCTCTTTCATAGCCATGTCATTCATATCACCTGCTTTCATCACCTGTACTACTTCTCCCTGTGGCTTTTTCTTTTTATCCCACTCCGTTATTTTTACCACGACACGGTCTTTGTCGACGGCTCCGTTTAATTTGTCCAACGTGATATAAATATCAGGAACAGATTTTTCCGTTTCGGCGATAAAGAAGGCAAAATTTGGACTTACGTCAATCCGCCCCATAAACTCACTCTGTTTCCTGGAAAGTACCTTGATAACTTCACCTTGCTTGCGACCACTTTTGCCAGATTCGCTTAGTATTTTAACGCTCACCTTATCGCCATGCATGGCCGTGTTGAAATGGTTCGGGCGTATAAGGATGTCCGTGGCAAGATTTTCAACGACTACATATCCCATTCCTGACCGCGTGATATCTAATACCCCCTGGAAACTATCATCAGGGGAAGGCCGGTTGTTTTTCTTTGTATTTTCTTTGGATCCCATGAATATTGGTTTAAGAGGAATAATTAAAGTTATGGATAAAACTTTTCACAAGGTCATTGAAATGTCCGCCACCATTGAAAAGAAACTCATGCTCAATAGGGATTACATACAGGGGAAGATCTTCCAGTACGTTGGCAAATTTGGTAAGTCTGACCGCATCCTTTTCTGTAGTAAGAATTATTTTAGAAGGAGATTGTATATTTTCGAATTTATTAATGATCTCTTTAAGGTCATCAATGGTGAAGATCTGGTGATCGCTGAAATTAAGCTGGTAATAGGTCTGCGTTTTATCGTGAAGGAATGTTTTTAATGGCCTTGGATTGGCTATTCCGGTTACAAGTAGAACTTCCACCGTTTCAGTTATTTTAAATGGCTCTTTGGAATAAATATGATAAGGAGATCCATATTTTATCGAGGAAAAAAATATAGACTGGTGCGGTAATACATTTAGTTCTGTGGCAACAGCTTCTTTTTCCTTCTTCTTCATCCCAGGATGACACTTGGTAACAACTATAATGTCAGCGCGTTTGTAACTTCTTTTTTCATCCCGCAGGTCACCAGTGGGCAAATACCAATCGCGGGTAAACAGGTTGTTGCAATCTACCAGCAGTATATTATAACCTGCCTTTACTGCTCTATGCTGGAATGCGTCGTCCAAAACTATAACACCGGTATCCGGACTATCATGTAATAACTGGGGAATCGCTTCCAGTCTTTCTTCGCCTACCGTAACGGCAACATCCGGGAACTTGAGGTGAAACTGCATTGGTTCATCACCGATCTCCAGTGCGGTGCTGTTGTCATCTGCCATGGCATACCCTTTTGTCTTGCGCTTATACCCCCTGCTGAGTGTTGCCACCCTTACATCTTCTTTAAGCGTTCTGACAAGGTATTCTACCATGGGTGATTTACCAGTTCCACCCGTTGACAGATTACCCACACAAATCAGGGGCAGGTTAAAGGAAGCCGACTTCAGGATGTTTTTATCATACAACAGGTTTCTACACCAGATTACCGCGAGATATACAAACGAAAAAGGGAACAGTAACATCCTGATTGGCCCAAGCAAAGGAAAATTAAAATTCATAAACTTTATTCGGTGTAATGCACATATTTAAAGGTACATCAAAATCGTTGATGTCATCAATGGCCTCTTCCGCATCAAAATACGACAGGCCGACTTTTAAAACGTCTGCGCGGCATAATTTTAAGAATTTGTCATAAAATCCTTTTCCATAGCCCACCCTATATCCTTGTTTATCAAAAGCAAGCAGGGGCACAAAAACAACATCGATATCACAAGGGTGTATCTCATCGTCAGAAAGAGGCTCAGCGATGCCAAGTTGGTTTGGCTTAAAATGCGTGGCTTCGTTTACGAGAATAGCCTTAAAAACACTGGCTGACATATTAATAACGGGATAGGCTAACTGCAGTGAGGGAATGAGACACGACAGGTAATCAATAATAAGATGTGTATTAACTTCGCATTTTTCAGCAATTGGCCAGAAATTCAGGACGGTCGTTATATCTCCGAGGGGCCTTTGCTGAAACCTGATGAGCAACAAATCGTTTAGCCTTGTCATTTCCCGGGAAGATAGGTGCCGTCTTTTTTCAGTGTACAATTTTCGCAGGTCTCTTTTAATCATGGTCACTTTGATGCTAAAATTTGTAAAAGATTATCTTTTAGTCTGCCAGAATGATGCCGCAGAGACCCGATGCTGATCGTGTCCAGTTTAGGGATGCTACCAATTACCGGGTACCCGCTCCAGGAAGCAATTTCATCCTGGTAAAACATATACTCATCATTGAATATCCATCCCAGCACGTCCAGGTTCCGGCTCCTGCAGAGTTCGGCAGTTAACAATGAGTGGTTGATACTGCCCAAATAGTTCCTGCTGACTATAATAACTTTTGCCCTTAGTTTAACGATGAGGTCCACCACAAATTCACGATCATTTAGTGGAACAAGTATTCCACCGGCTCCTTCAATTACCAGGTAATCTGAACTGGTGTTGTTTTTTGCGATGGTTGTATATTCGTCTGCGATCCTTTGCAGGTCGATGTGGATATTTTCGTTCCGCCCAGCGAGATGAGGAGAGGCGGGCATTGCCAGCCGGTACAATTCAGGAAAACATTTTTGACCGCTATCAAAAAGTTGGCTGACCAGTTCTGAATCAGTGCCTTCCTCGTAACCGGCCTGAACAGGTTTCCAGTAATCTGCTCTCAGGGCGTTGGAGACAACCGAGGAAACGATTGTTTTACCAATTCCGGTACCCGTGCCCGTTATAAACAGCGGTGTCATTCTTGAAGGCTATTGATAAATACAGAAAAAATCGTTGTGCCGTATTTCCGTTCTGTTTTGAAAAGAGGAAATTTCGTGTAATCATTACGGGGAGTGTGCTCCAGCACAAACCAGCCGTTTGGCTTTAGTAATTTCTTTGACACCACCAGTTCAGGGATTTTGTCAATTGTTTCAAGAGCATAGGGCGGGCCGGCGAAAATAAAGTCAAATGTGTCCACGCATTGTTCCAGATATTTAAAAACGTCCTGTCGCACGATGTCAAAACTGTCATCACCGAACAGCACTGCTGTTTTTTTGATGAACTCGTACATGGCAGCATCTTTTTCGACAATCGTAAGATCCTTTACCCCCCGGGAAGCGAGCTCATAACTAATACTGCCGGTGCCACCGAATAGGTCAAGCGTTTTTATATCGTCGAAATCGAGGTTGTTTTGCAGGATATTAAAAAGCCCTTCTTTAGCAATATCCGTTGTCGGACGAGTATAAGGCATCTTTGCCGGGGGGTTTATCCTCCTTCCCCCAAATGTGCCGCTTATGATGCGCATAATGCAAGTTTCAAAATTGGTGAAAAGAAATGTTCAGGAAAAGATTGAAACTGTTCGGGAACGGTAAGTCCGCCAGGCATGGTGTCTGTTTCAACAAACTGAAAGTATTTAAGCAGCTCCTCATACATTGCAGAATTCTGGTCAATCATACCCCCAACCAGCAAGGGTACTTCTTCCTGCCGCAGGTTAAACTGCATATAAATGTTCAGCAGTTGCCAGGCAATATCTTCAGCAGTCTTGTATTGAAGATTTTGAACAATCTGCACTTGTTTGTTAATGAAAACAGCGGCTATAATCTCTTTGGGATTAAAAACAATGCTCACATGATCTTTTAAAAGCGCTTCATCCATGAGTTTGAAATCGAGCCATATGCTATAGTAGTGCCGGTATGTACATGCTGGAAAACGGCGTTGAAAGAAGTCATCCAGCACAGGTGGCAGCCTGTAAACTGCATAGATATCACCGCCCTGAATTTTTTCGCTCAGGATAAGTCCCTTGTTCATGTAACCATGCAATATTCCAAGCATCTCCCTGTTAATATCCTTATCAAAGAATTTTCCGGGAACAAGGCTGTTTTCGGGCCAGTTGAAAATTATCAAAGTTGACTTCAGTTCTGTTGAGAGCAATGGGTCTTCGTTCACCGTTTCTTCTAAAAGGTTTACCATTTCCTGGTTGTTATTATACGAAATCTGGTAATACTTTAAAGCAACTACTGAGTTGTTGTTGTCGATAACCGTATAATAAAAATAATCTGGGCTCATCTCTATAAACAACCGGCATTCCAGCCATTCAATGTTAGAAATATCTTCCCGGGTAATATCAAATACTGGTGTGTTCATATCATTCTGCTGGCTGCAATATTAATTGTTAATGTGTAAAAAACAAGGTTTAATGTTAGATGCAGCGCCTATGTGCGAAACAAGAATAAAACAAACCATACGTATTCATTACCTGCGCAAATTGGCTTATGCAACTTTAAGAAATAAACTCAAAACTTTAAACTTATTTTAGCTTAATGGCAAATATTACTCCAACTACTGATCTTACGGTAGTAATATCAAACAGGCAGATTTTAAAAATCGCCCTGCCAATCAGCTTTGCCATTTTTGTTCCACAAATAAACTTTGTAACGAATACTATTTTTCTCGGAGGTCTTGGAGAGGAGTCATTGGCAGCGGCCGGTATTACTGGGGTTTCTTACTTGATCTTCTCCGTAATCGGGCTTGGACTTAACAATGGGCTACAGACCCTTATCGCCAGGAGAGCTGGTGAAAACAAGACTGATGAAATTGGCAAACTGTTTTCGCAGGGTGTGCTTATTTCCCTGTTATTTGCGGCCTTTAGTATTTTGTTTATTTATATAGCCGCGCCGTTCCTGTTCGCACACATTCTGAAATCGGAATCCATCCAGGTCAAGTGTTTAAGCTTCATGCAAATACGCATCTGGGGTCTCCCCTTCCTGTATGTTTACCAGATGCGCAATGCCTTGCTGGTGGGCACTAACCAGAGCCGCTATTTGGTTTGGGGAGCCCTGGCGGAAACGGTCGTAAACATCTTTTTTGATTATGGGCTTATCTATGGAAAACTCGGATTACCTGAGTGGGGATTTAATGGTGCGGCCTACGCTTCTATTCTTGCTGAGCTCGTGGGAATGTTAGTCGTGTTTGCCGTAATACATTACAAAGGCATCACCAGGCGTTTTAACCTGTTTGAGAAGTTCTTAGTTGATAAAACTATTATTCAGCTGATCCTAAAACAGTCGTCTCCGCTGGTGTTTCAGTATGTGCTAAGCATTACAAGCTGGCATTTCTTTTATGTTCTAGTGGAGCATCATGGCGCAAGAGCACTTGCTATTTCTACTACCATGAGGAATATGTTCGGATTATTCGGCGTTTTTACATGGGCATTCGGCGCCACAACAAGTACCATGGTTAGCAATGTAATAGGCCAGGGAATGAAAGAACAGGTGCCATTTCTCATTAAGAAAATTGTTATACTGAGTGTAACGATCGGCGGCGCATTCTGCCTGGTGCTGAATATGTGGCCACGGTTTTTCTTATCCGTTTTTGGCCAGGGCGACGATTTTATTACCGATGCAATTCCAGTTGTGAGGGTTGTGTCATCCGCCCTGGTGATCATGTCTTTCTCAACGGTATGGATAAACGCTGTAATAGGCACAGGAAACTCCAAAGTAAGCCTTGCCATAGAGCTCATTACAATAGTAGCATATTCCATTTACGTATATACTGTGCTGGAAATTTTAAAGATGTCTATTATCATCGGGTGGATGTCTGAATGGGTGTATTGGCTAATCACATTTAGTTTATCGTGGTTGTATATCCGTAGCGGAAAGTGGCAGAACAAAGTGATATAGCTATCAGCTATCAATGATCGTTGATAATTGATCAATAATAAGAGGAGAAATGGCCTCCAGCTCTACTCCGTTGGAGTAGTGGTATGTTAAAGGATCCTTTTAATTAGCGCCAATACTCACAGTAGTGTATGCAGTACCAGCCTAACTTTTATTGCAAACTATCGATGAGGTATTTTGATTATTATTACTTGTGTATGAACGTGAACTGATGCCAAACTTAATTCCTGCATTCACCAAATTATCAACGGTATTCCTCAAAACACCGCTGAAGTGTTATACCAACTTTTCCCTGGAAATTTTCTAACGGAGCCTGCAATTTAAAAATTGAAATGCTTATTTCTCGAACCATGGAATATTTGTACCTGATCTTTAAAATTATTGTCTCTGCAACTTCTTCTAATAAATCGCTTCGAATGGCCATGCGCTTTTTTACGATCTCATAAAGATCTTCATAGCTGATCATGCCTCTCAGGTTATCTAACTTTATTCTTCCATCATCATAACTCACTGTAAGATTTACCTGGAAGTTATTGCCCACTTTTGCTTCGCCTTCATACAATCCGTGAAAGGCATAAAAGTTAAGATCATACAGTTGCACACTTAACATAGAGAACATTTAAAGAATGATAGGAGCTATAACCTCTTCGAAAATTGTTTATACCAGCCCTTGTTCTGATAAGTAACGCTCTGCATCCAGGGCTGCCATACAACCGCTGCCAGCCGCGGTTATTGCCTGGCGATAAATTTTATCCTGCACATCACCGCTGGCGAAAACACCTTCAATATTGGTTTTAGAGGTTCCCGGAATAGTTTTTATATAACCAGCTTCATCCATATCCAGCCACTCTTTAAAAATATCCGAGTTGGGTTGATGACCAATTGCAACGAAGAAACCACTTATTGGTATCTCTTGTTTTTCACCTGTTTGATTATTAAGTATACGAACCATATTGACTTTATTCTCTCCCAATATTTCGTCTGTTTCGGTATTGTAGTAAACTTTAATATTGGCCGTTTTTTTCACTCTTTCCTGCATCACTTTGGAAGCCTTCATTTCATCTTTACGAATAAACATATGAACCGTGGTACAAAGCTTACTCAGGTAAAGCGCCTCTTCGGCGGCTGTATCACCCGCGCCAACTATCGCAACTTCTTTACCACGAAAAAAGAAACCATCGCACACGGCACAGGCGCTTACCCCAAAACCGTTCAGGCGCTGTTCGCTTTCCAGTCCTAGCCATTTAGCCGATGCCCCGGTCGCGATAATGACGGCATCGGCGACCATCAATTTTTCCTCATCTACCCATACTTTAAATGGACGGGTAGAAAAATCCACCTTGGTAGCAAGCCCAAACCTGACATCACTACCCATCCTTACAGCCTGCTTTTCAAAATCCACCATCATTTCCGGTCCCTGTACGCCGTTGGCATAACCGGGATAATTCTCTACTTCCGTAGTAATAGTTAGCTGTCCGCCAGGTTGAATGCCCTGGTATAGTACGGGCCTTATGTTTGCCCTGGATGCATAAATGGCTGCTGTATAACCTGCAGGACCAGATCCAATGATCAGACAATGTACTTTTTCCTCCGTGTGTTCCTTCATATTTATAATAATGATTATTAGTCAGTAATATTCTAATGTAAATCTTCAAAGATAATAATTGCAGCAGGGATGTAAAGAAAATCTGCAAACCTGCATTATACATTAGAATAACACCCAACGGGATGATTATGTTGCATAAAAAAAGCCGGTGAAAACTCACCGGCTAATATCATGTCGAAGGCTATATTTATCCGAGATAAGCTTTTAATGCGTTCGAATAACGGGCTTTCTGTAAACGTTTAATTGCTCTTTCCTTGATCTGGCGAATACGTTCTTTAGTTAGATCGTACTTTTGACCAATCTGTTCAATAGTTACTCCATTTTCACCATCAAGACCGAAATAAGCATTTACAATTTCTGCTTCTCTCGGGGAAAGAGATTTTAATACCCTGCGGATCTCATTTCGCAAAGAATCCTGCATTACATCTTCATCAGTTTCAGCACCGCCTTCCAGCAAATCTCCCATCGCTACATCTTCCGCTTCGTGTACCGGTGCATCTAATGAGCTATGCCTGGTATTACTTTGGAAAATATTATTGATTTCTGTTTCGCTCATTTCAAGAATCTCGGCCAGTTCTTCTGTTGAAGGTTCCCGTTCGTGTTCCTGTTCAAAAGCCATATAGGCTTTGTTAGCTTTGTTGTAAGTGCCAATTTTATTTTGAGGCAGGCGGACCAGACGTCCCTGCTCTGCCAAAGCTTGCAAGATGGATTGGCGGATCCACCATACGGCGTAAGAAATAAATTTAAATCCTTTGGTTTCGTCAAAGCGCTGTGCTGCCTTGATTAAGCCGAGATTGCCCTCATTAATAAGATCACTTAATGACAACCCCTGGTGTTGGTACTGTTTTGCCACAGAAACCACGAAACGTAGATTGGCTTGAACCAATTTGTCTAGTGCTCTCTGGTCGCCCATTTTGATGCGCTGTGCTAAAACAGTTTCCTCCTCCGGAGTGATCATGGAAATCTTTGAAATCTCTTGTAAATACTTTTCAACCGCTTGTGAGTCACGGTTGGTAATTTGTGTAGCAATTTTAAGTTGCCTCATGCCTTTCTGAATTTGGTAATAAATAACGTTTAAAAGACAAAGAATGTTTTCCAAACAAAGCGAACAAAGCGTTAATCTGAAAGCACTGCCTGAACTTACTACAAAATTACTTCCTAAAATCTGAAGTTCATAGCTTTTATCGATAAATCAGCGGTGAGAACTCAATAATAATGGGTTATTATAAATATAATATAGTAAAACACCTATATCCTGTTGAATGCTGAAACATAAAGGCTAAACGAATAATTTTTTCCATGCAAAATTTTAAAAATAATTGCACAACTAAATAATTAGTTATAGGTTTACATACCTAAATACTTAGTTATGTTTAAAAGTCTCACAAAATTAGAAGAGCAGATCATGCAGGTGTTATGGAAGATCCGTCATGGATTTTTAAAAGATATCCTTGAACAATGGCCAGAGCCCAAACCGCATTCCAATACCATTGCAACCTTACTTAAAATACTTATTGAAAAAGGGTTTGTTGATTATGAGGTACAGGGACGAAATAATTTGTACACTGCAAAGATAACCAAGGAAGCTTATGGGCAGAAAAGCATCCAGCAAGTTGTAAAGGGATATTTTGAAGGGTCTCCCGCCAAACTGGTGTCTCATTTCGTTACTGACAACAAACTTTCCCAGCAGGAACTGGAAGAATTACTGGCTCTAATTAATTCATCAAAAAAACCTGGCAAATGATACTACTCATTTACATCCTCAAGCTGGTTTTATGCTCGGCATTATTTTATGGCTATTATCATATGTTTCTCCGAAACGGACGTTTTCATCAGTATAACAGATTTTATTTACTGGCAGCCATAACCTTTTCAATTGTACTTCCTTTACTACAAATACCAATGCTTTCTAGTGATTACCAGGAAGAGGGTGTCACTAAAACACTTAGTGGAATTGCATTTGGCGGCTGGGAGAAAGAGGTTATTGTTATAGCCAAAGATGGTTTTATCACAAAGTCCGCTACATTGCAAAACATAATTATCTCCCTTTACATAGCAGGCTTCTTTATAACTATCTTCCCTGTAATGAAATCCCTTGCGTATGTAAAAGCGCTATCTGTAAAGCACAAGGCAACAGTATTTAATAATATTCAGTTTTACGATACTACCGAACTGGGGACTCCATTTTCATTCTTCAATGCTATTTTCTGGAACCGCAGCATTCCTATTGAGTCTGAAGAAGGGCAGCAGATACTCAGACATGAGCTGTATCATATAAAGCAAAGGCACAGTTATGATGTTTTGTTTATGCAGCTTATCTGTTCAGTCTTATGGTTTAATCCATTTTGTTATCTACTGACAAAAGAGCTGAAGATGATACATGAATTTCTTGCTGATGAATATGCAACTGCAGAAACTGACAAACATGATTATGCGAAAATGCTGGTATTGCAGGTTGTGTCACCCAGGCAGGTTCTTATCACCAATCAATTTTTTTATAATCAAATAAAAAGGAGGATTACCATGATTTTACAAGGTGACAATACTCGCTACAGTTATATAAGAAAGATTATGACTGTTCCAGTTGTGCTAATTATCTTTTGCGCGTGCTCAGTGAAGAACAAGGATGAGGTTGTTTCAAATGATCGAAGGACTGTTGATGTTGTAGTGAACAAAGTTTACGTTAAACCCGAAGTTGAAGCCACCTATCCGGGAGATGCAACAGGATGGATGAGATTTCTGAACAAAAATTTCAGGTATCCCAAAGAGGCACAAGAACTGGAAATCCAGGGAACTGTAATTCTTGAGTTTACGGTGGAGAAAGATGGCAGCCTAACTGACATAAAAACCGTTGAACCTTTACCAACTGACCGCAAAGGCTCTATGTCGGGTATAGTAGTGGCTGCATTATCAAAAGATAAAAGGATTATAAATGTTCAGGCGACAAAACAACAAAGTGAGATCCTTAAAAAGGAAGCTGTAAGAGTGTTAACGCAATCCGGCAAATGGATGCCTGCAAAAGTGAACGGAGAAATTGTGGCATCCATTAAAAGACAACCTATTACATTTAAGTTGGAGGCAGAGTGATTTTTTTGTCTGAATGGGATTCGTCCGATCAAGGAATTATTTGGATGGATTTAAACTCATCCCTTAATCAAAATGGTGGGGAAAGATTACTTGGATAGACGCATCTAACAAACGGAGATCTTAAATCCTTCGCAGAAGCCGCAAATCGGACGAATCCCATTTCAAACATACATTATCTCCTCACCAGCAACCTTTAATACTAATTCCTTCTTGTGATAAGCTTCTACCCTGCCTACAACCTGTGCATCCATTTTAAAAGATTGTGAAAGCCTGATAATATCTGCGGCAGCCTCTTCGGTAGTGAAAATTTCAAGCCGATGACCCATGTTAAAAACCTGGTACATCTCCCTGTTATCAGAGCCCGAAGCTTGCTGGATGATTTTGAAAATTAACGGAGGTTCAAACAGGTTGTCCTTAATTATCCTAAAGTCACCCGGCAGGTATTTCATACACTTCGTTTGTCCTCCACCACTGCAGTGTATTAACCCATGTATCTCGTTAAAATGTTGTTCCAGCAGCAGTTTCATAAAGGGAGCGTATGTTCTGGTAGGACTTAACAGTAGCTTGCCAATTGTTTCAGAAGGATATCCCTCTATCTCAACAATATCTGATAGCTGGTGCGGGCCGATGTACACTACCTCTTCATCCAGCGCATTGTCAAAGGATTCTTTAAAGTGGGCAGCGTAATTCTTTGATAACACATCATGCCGCGCGCTCGTTAAACCATTACTCCCTAAGCCACTGTTATAACTTGTTTCGTAGGTTGATTTTCCGGAACTTGATATGCCCACTATCACATTGCCAGGTTGGATTTTTTCGTTGGTTATGAGCTTCGACTTTGGCCAGCGCGCGGCCATGGTGCCGTTAACGGCAATGGTTCTTACTACATCGCCGACATCAGCGGTTTCGCCACCGAGAAATTTGATATTGATCCCAAATGATTCCAGTTGATCGAAAAACTCCTGTGAGCCGTTGATGATCTCTTCGAGTATTTCACCAGGTATAAGTTTCTTATTCCTGTCAATTGTGGAAGAAAACAGCAGTTTATCGTATATGCCTACACATAACAAATCATCCAGGTTCATGGAAATGGCATCCTTTGCAATGCCTTTCCACACGGTAAGATCACCGGTTTCTTTCCAGTATAAATAGGCAAGGATGCTTTTGGTACCTGCACCATCGGCATGCATCAGGTTCACCCAGTTTTCATCACCAACGAGGTAATCGGCATATATTTTACAAAAAGCAAAGGGATAAAGGCCCTTATCTAATTTTTCTGTTGCCTTATGAACATCTTCCTTTTGAGCCGAAACACCGCGTTGTGAATAAAGAGACATGTACGATACTGGTTGAATTAATGAATAAACAAACCGGGAATGCCGCGCAAAAATACTAAGCAGCACTGATAAATGAATAATCACTTTTTAAACTACTTTTGCAGCACATTAATAATCACCAGCTTAAAAGGCCGGGGCATCGTTGCAACAATAAGGCGCCAGCACACGAGCCAACATACCCTTATGATGAAGGTTTATACAGAAATAACAACCCTCCCTTTTTTTCGTAACGCGGTGGTAACTATTGGCACATTCGATGGTGTTCATCTCGGCCACCGGCAAATTATCAACCAATTAAATGAAGAAGCGTCGAAAATAAACGGGGAGACAGTCATAATAACCTTTTACCCGCATCCCAGGAAAATAGTGAATTCTCAACCTTCGCCGGTATTTCTCCTTAACACCCCGGCTGAAAAACATGCGCTACTCGCCGCCCAGGGAATTGACCACCTTGTAATAGTGCCATTTACCGCTGAATTTGCAAACCAGAGCGCCGCGGAGTATGTAGAAAATTTTCTTATAAAACATTTTCATCCACACACCCTAATCATAGGCTATGACCATAAATTCGGGCAGGGCCGAAAAGGCGACTTTCACTTGCTGAAAGAGTATGCAGCAAATTTTGGTTTTCATTTAATAGAGATACCACAGCACCTGTTACACGAGTCAGCGATCAGTTCTACGAGGATACGCGAAAACCTGCAAAGTGGGAGGGTGAAAGAAGCAAATGAATTACTGGGGTACGAGTATTTTTTTGACGGAACTGTTGTAGAAGGAAATAAACTTGGGAGAACCATCGGTTACCCAACAGCCAACCTGCAGATTAACCACGCCGAGAAACTGGTGCCGGGCAACGGCGTTTATGCTGTGAGAGTTACACTTAACACTTTATCTGGCAACAGCAGGAAATTTAAAGGCATGATGAACATTGGCGTAAGGCCAACAGTTGATGGGACAAAGCGCGTAATTGAAGTAAACCTGCTTGACTTTGATGAAAATATTTATGGCGAGAACCTCCAGGTGCAACTGGTAAAATTTTTAAGAGGCGAAGAGAAATTCAGCGGTCTTGATGCATTAAAAGAACAATTGGCAAAAGACAAGATGTCGGTTCAGCAATTAGCATTTGATACCTGATCACGCAATGATTTTATAAGCCAGTTCTTTTAAGAGTGATCCGTCTTTAGCTCCCGCATTGTTGATGCCAACACTTTTTAGGTTGTACTCGTGCAATACTAAGATCGCCCGTTCAATTCCCTCAAAAGCATATTTCTTTACGGCTGTTACGTAGTCCTTGATAAAAAATGGCGAGACTCCTATTACCGCCGCCACAGTTTTATCGTCTTTTCCAACGGCGCTGAATGCCATAAAACACTTACTGAAATAACTGTAGAGAGTCGGCAGCACTAGTTGTATGGGAAAAGCTTTGGAATTACTTTCAAAGTACTGGATGATGCGAATCGCTTTTGAAAGATCTCTCCTGCCGAATGCTTCCTGCAACTCAAACAAATTGTATTCTTTGCTGATTCCTACATATTTATCAATCTCATCTTCGGTTATATTCTTGCGATCACCGAGGTTGACGGAAAGTTTCTCAATTTCATTCTCTATACGACTGAGGTCGTTTCCGATATGCTCCACCAGCAAAGCCAGGGCTTTCTGTGAGATCGTGAACCCTTTGGATGTAATAAGATCCATGGTCCATTCCGGCAACTCGTTCTCATATAATTTCTTCGTAGTGATGAGCTGAACCCATGGCTTCTCCTTTATCATTTTACCAAACCTGGTGCGGCCATCAACCTTTTTTTCTTTGTAAGAAATTACAAAAATTGTTGAAGCGAGCGGGTGCAGGATGTAGCCCTCCAGCTTTTCAATCTCTTTCATGTGCTGTCCTTCTTTCAGCAGGATCACCTGCTTCTCAGCAAACATAGGGTACCGGCAACAGGCATTGACCACATCGGGCCAGTTTGCATCCTTTCCGTAAAACACTGTCAGGTTAAAACCAGCCTCCGCTTCTGTAAGGATATTATGCTCCGCATAATTCAACAGTTTGTTTATATAAAACTCCTCATCACCTTCAATCCAGTAAACTGGTTTGAAATCCTTATTTTTCCAACTGGTTAAAATTTTCTCTACTGACATAGTTTAATAAAT
>JBBPYM010000177.1:0-11575 GCA_038199905.1 Chitinophagales bacterium
ATCAGCATTATAAAATTTCAATGTTTCTTCTGTTAAGGTGAAAGTCAGGGTTTTAGATTCGCCTGCTTTCAGCATGATTTTTTGGAAGGCTTTCAGTTCTTTTACCGGCCGGATAATAGACGCGACCATATCCCGGATATACAATTGGACTACTTCCTCACCGGCTCTGTTTCCAGTGTTTCGAACTTCAACCGTTACCGTAATATTTTCAGCCTGTGTCATGGTATTCCTGCTCAATTTTGGAACTGATATCTCAAACGTAGTATAGCTTAGACCATATCCAAAAGCATAAAGTGGTTCATTGGGAACATCCAGGTAATTCGACCGGAATTTTTGAAACCAACTACCGGCTGCTAAAGGACGTCCTGTATTTTTATGATTATAATAAATAGGAATCTGCCCTACATTTCTTGGAAATGTAACCGGTAGTTTCCCGGAAGGATTAACAGCGCCAAAAAGCACATCTGCCAGTGCATGACCGGTTTCAGATCCTCCAAACCAGGCATTTAATATGGCCGGCACGTTTTCATTTTCCCACGAAAGATCCAACGGTCTTCCATTAAACACCACCAACACAACCGGTTTCCCTGTAGCCATTAAAGCTTTTAATAAGCGCTGTTGAACAGCAGGAATTTGTATATCTGTCCGGCTCGAACTTTCTCCACTCATTTCAGAGCCTTCTCCCAGGGCGGCTACCACCACATCTGCTTTAGAGGCAGCAGCTACGGCTTCTCTGATTATCTCCGATTCCGGACGATTATCTCTGGGAATAGTACGGCCAAACATGGTGGCTCTTTCCTGGTATTTTTCATCTTCCAATAAATTGGAACCAACTGCATAAATTAACTTTGCTTTGCCCGCAACGGCTTCTTCTAATCCCTGCTTTACAGAAATTGCTTTACTCAAATCCGCAGAAACAGCCCAGGTACCCGGCATGTTTTCTTTGGAATCTGCCAAAGGACCGATCAAGGCGATAGTACCCGACTTACTTAATGGCAACAAACTTCCTTCGTTCTTCAATAAAACAAAACTTTTGGTAGCGGCGTCGCGCACTGCTTCCCTGTTTTCGGATGTGTAGATTTTAGTCCTGGCTCTTTCCTCATCGCAATACTTATATGGATCCTCAAATAAACCAAGCTTGTATTTGGCTTCCAATACAAAACGGCAGGCTCTGTCAATATCTTTCATTGCTACTTTCCTTTCATCCAAAGATTTCTTTAAGGTGGACAAAAATCCTTCACCAACCATGTCCATATCCACGCCCGCAGTTAACGCCTTTGCTGATACCGACTGTAAATCACCATACCCGTGATCCACGATTTCATTAATTCCTGTATAATCGGATACGATGAGACCATCAAAATTCCATTCGTTTCTCAAAACATCTTGCATCAACCATTTATTGGCCGTTGCAGGTACGCCATTTACATCATTGAAAGACATCATCACACTACCTACACCTGCGTCAATTGCTGCTTTATAGGAAGGAAAATAAATGTTATACATAGTCACTTTGCTCATATCTGTTGTGTTATAATCCCTGCCCGCTTCCGAGGCACCGTATAAAGCAAAATGTTTTACACAAGCCATTAAGGTATTCACTTTTGACAGGTCATCTCCTTGATACCCTTTCACCATGGCTTTCGCAATTTCGGAATTCAAAAATGGATCTTCTCCGCCACCTTCGGCAATTCGCCCCCAGCGTGGTTCCCGGGAAAGATCCACCATTGGAGAAAAAGTCCAGTTGATTCCGTCGGCAGCAGCTTCTTCAGCAGCTATTTGGGCGCTACGCTGAATAAGCGGCATATCCCAGGTGGCAGCTAAGGCCAGGGGAATGGGAAAAGCTGTTTTGTAACCATGGATTACATCCATTCCAAAGATTAAAGGAATTTTTAACCGGGTATGATTGACCGCAAGTTCCTGGGCAGTGCGTATTTTTGTCGGCGTGCTCAAGCTGAAGAAACCGCCTACCTGTCCGCTTCTTACTTTCTTTTCTATGTCGGAGTTCCCCGTTGAACCTGTAATGGCTTCTCCGCCAGTTAATAAATTCAATTGGCCGATCTTTTCTTCCACCGTCATTTTTGTCATCAGGTCAGAAATGAACCGTTCCATTTCAGATCCGGCACTATTTTTTACTAATGGTCTTTGTTGCGCGCAGGCTGCAAGTACAATAACCGTCAGAAATAAGAAAAGGTATTTAAGTTTTTGCATGGTAGAAGTTTAAAAATTTCCGACTTATGTATTGGTTTGTAAAAGTTTGTCGGTTTGGGTAGCCCGTTTTCTTTAACGATTCTAATCTAAAAGAGGTACTCATCTTTATTCAAACTATTTTGACCGGCTCATTACCCAGGTCTAAAGCGATAAAAAATAGATAATAGCCTGATATCATTTTGTAATTAAAGGATTATTTGTCAGTCATTTTACAAGACCAGAGGACAGGTTTACTTCAACCGGAAAAAGAGACTGCGAACAGCTTTAATGATTCCTGATATTTACACATTCCTTCCTGGCAATAATACTTCCTGCTATAACTTTTTTTAAAACCTTATAAAAGGTACATTAGACGAAAAGGATACTTAAAAATATGGGATTAAAAAATGGTCTTGCCTGATTTAGGGAAGACCATTTTTTGATTTAATTATTTGAAGTGAGTTTGGCCGCATTCAAATAGTAGAAACCTTGACCGGTATCATTTCCTTCGCCTGCCGTAACAGTTACTTTAATCTTTCCATCAGCACCCGGTTTTATGTTATTAATACAGGCTATCTCTGTTGAATTGGAGGCGGTATTAATAGATGCTGTACCCTCATTACTACCGGTGACCGTATATTTTGTGGCTCTGTTACCGCCCGCAATCCTGGAGCCAAAGAAGCACATATTGTAGGTGAGATTTTTATCCAGGCCACCTAATACAAACATACTTTCGGGAGTTACAATTCCATTAAACACTCCCTTGGCATTTCCAAAGAAATTACGGGCAGAAACATTGTCAGGCATATTCAGTGGTGTAACTGTGCCAGTAGCACCATTGGTATTTATACTATTGAAGCGTTTTGTGATAGTCAGAGATACACCAACGTATGAGTTTGCGCTGTCTTTCAGATTTATTTTAGAACCTTCTGTGAAAGAACTGATCTGATTCCAGGAAGGAGATTTTGTTGCATTACCAAAATCAATCAAAACAGGTGTTAATAAAGGGCCGCCATCTCCACCCTGGAAATCGATCATTTCAGTTACCTCATACGGTTTTAATACAGCTAAATGTGCAGCATTCTGTGCTATAGACGCCTCAAAAGATGATACTCCTTCCGGCCTGTATTTCATACCCACAACAGAAGTATTAAACAATTTTTCAAACCACGTACAGGCGGCCGTATATCGCCCCAACGGAATTGCCAGGTGATATCCATCGCGTGTAAAATTATCTTCAACAACACTTGTTCGCCCGTTTTGAATAGCTGTACCTGATGGAACGATAATATCAATAGGAACAATGTTTTTCACCTCTTTGGAAACGTTTACAATGGCTTTGTACATCTCCATTTGATCGTTTTTATAATTGGTAAATCCACTATGCGTTGAATTCTGTGCATAGGCCCAGGTCTGGTGATAGACGTACTTTACGCCCGGGTTTTTAATTTTTGATTTTACATAACTATAAACGGCCGGTAAGGAATTTTTAATGGTTTCCAATTGCCCGGAGTTTTGACTTACCTGTTGAAAACTGATATAGTCCCAGTATTCATCTTCTACTGCCAGGTCTAAGGAGACTTTGGGATATACTTTCTTTTGTCCGTCGAGACCTATTTTCCGGTAATCATACGCAGGAATGCTTCTTTCAACATTTTCCTTATGCACCTCCAACGATGCACCGCCAATATACATATTAGCTATGATCACCTTCATGTTTTTCTCTTTTGCTAATTCATATAAGTGACTTTCAATTGCATCTTCTGAAAAGCTATTTCCAATAGCCAATATTTTTATCACTCCTTCCCTGTTTCCACGTTCATACTGCGCAGGGTCTGCATCCGGTAGATTGTAAGGATTCAAATCCTTCGTGCAGGCACTTGCCACAAGCATAAAACATACGGTGAGTAAAGCAAGGCTTCTTTTATTAATTATATTTATCCAATTTTTCATCTCTGTCATTTTTTTAAGTTTAAAAACCAGGATTCTGTGTTAAAATACCTTTGCTAAGATCGATCTGTGCTTGTGGAATAGGGATTAGTTCATCTCTACCGACCACAAAATTTTTACCAACAGCCTTTAATACAGGTCCGGCAGTTCCCCACCTGACTAAATCGAAAAAACGATCGTGTTCCATAGCCAACTCAATTCTTCTCTCATACCTGATGGCCTGGCGCAGTTCTTCCTGGTCTGTTTTTGTTACTTTTGGTAAAACGGCTGCATTCCCACCTCTTGCCCGGGCTCTGACCATTTCTAATTTATTTAAGGCATCCTGGATGTTAGCAGTGCCACCAAGCTCATTCGATGCTTCAGCATACATTAGTAATACATCTGCATAGCGAAGGATCCGTACGTTCATCCAATATCCAAAGTTATCCAGGTACCTGGCTCTATATTCCGGACTGCTCAAGGCCTTATGATTGTATCTTGGATTCGGCAAATTTGATTGTACTGTTTCAGTATACACTGAAGTTCCTCCTGAGTATAAAATTGTACGCGCTTTGCGCGGATCACCAGTCTCATAGGCACCCTCTAAAGCATCGCTTGGCACGTTGAAACCATTTCCTAAGTTCCAAACGCCGGTACCTCTTACTCCCTGGTTCGCAGCGTATTGCACACCATATCTTCTTGTTTCAGATGGAGTGGCAGCAGCCTGAACTTCAAATATAGATCCTGAAGAATTTTCACCTGACTCACCAAAAATCTTATCGTAAGGAGTAGATAAACTATATAGTCCGGATTGAATTACAACGTTGGCGGTACTTTGTGCCAAAGCCCATTTTTTTTGAGTTAAATACACTTTCGCTAGCAGCCCGTTTGCAGCCCCTTTTGTGAGCCTGCCTATAAACTTGCTTTCCCAGCTCACAGGTAAATTTACTGCTGCAAATTGCAGATCACTTTCAATTAAAGTGTACACCTGGGCGACTGAACTGCGCGGGATATTCGCAGATGACACCTGGTCTGTAGCAATAGAATCGATCAGTGGAACACCTCCAAAATAGCGCACCATCATAAAGTAGGCATAGGCTCTGATAAATTTTGCTTCCGCCTGCCCGGAGAGTTTTACATCCTCAGGGGTTAACGGACTTTTATCATTTTTTATCCGTTCAAGTACAATATTACACCTGTTGATAATGGTGTAATGATCTAACCACATTCCGTTTGTCAGGCCATTTGTGGAGGTTAGTGTAAATTCATCAAACTGTCTCGTATTAGCGCCGTCAGCCGGGGTACTACCTTTATCAGCATCGTCGCTTCTTACGCTTACGGCAGCCTGGAAACCGGCGGAATGAACGCCGTATAAACGTAAAGCATCGTAAGCTTCAAAAATAGCCGGATCAAAAGCACCCGATCCTTCGGCAAACGGATAATTCCCTTCTGAATATTGGCCCTGCGCTGGTCTGTCTAAGAAATCTTTTTTGCAGGCTGAGAAGAATATCATAGCAACAATGGCTACTACTCCCAGCTTAATGAATGGTATGTTATAATATTTTTTCATTTCCTTTAAGGATTAATAATTTACAATTTAAAATGTCACATTTACGCCAAAAGTATAGACGGCTGGTAATGGATAAACGCCATTATCTGCTCCGCCGGACAAGATGCCTACTGGTACTTCAGGAGTGTAACCGGATGTTTTGGACCAGGTCTTTAAGTTCTGCCCACTGACATATATTCTCAGGCCTTTTAAAGAGATTCTTGATAGCATCTCTTTATTTAAGTTATACCCAATTTGGACAGTTCTTAACCTGAAATAATCGCCGGGTTCTAAGTAATATGTGCTGAACAAACTGTTATTAGCCCTCGAATTATCCAGGATCGGTTCTACATTCGATGACCCGGAACCGGTCCAGGCATTCAGCCTGTTCGTTTCATAATTTAGCACGGCGAAACTTCCGGTTCTACGCTGCGTATAAATTGTATTTCCTGCAACCCCCTGGCCCTGGAAAAGTATATCAAAATCTTTATAACCCAGGTTTAAGTTGAACCCATAATTCCAGTCAGGAAAAGGTGATCCGATTATTTCACGGTCTTTTGGCGTGATCTCCCCATCGCCGTCAAGGTCAGCATAGGCAACATCGCCCGGAAGTGAATTGGTTAAAGAAGGACGTTTTTCTACATCTGCTATAGACTGATAAATACCTATCTGCCTGTACCCATAGAAATGGCCAATTGATTCCCCGGTAATGGTTCTGTTTACTCCACCGTTTCCGGAAAGGGTAAAGTTAAAATCATTCCCAAGGGATTCTACGTTATTTATGTTGTAGCTGAAGTTGGGAGAAAAATTAATCGTAAAATCCTTTCCGATCCGGTCATTCCAACCCAGGGCTACTTCTATTCCTTTATTGGCGATGGAACCAAGGTTTGTAAAATAAGTAACATTCCCCGATGAGCCCGGTAAAGTAATCCTGGTGATGAGGTCAACGGTTTCCCTTTTGTACAGATCAATATCCGCACTAAGCCGGTTATTAAACGCTCTCAACTCTAAACCTATATCCAGACCTCTTGTTGTCTCCCACTTAAGATTTGGATCAGGCAGAAAGGCCGGTGATACAGAAGTAAAAATATTATCTCCGAAAACACCTACGCCACTCTGAACTAAATTTGGTTCATAATAATTTTGTCCAAGACCATTGGTATTACCTACAGTACCCCATGATCCTCTTAACTTCAGGAAATCAATCTTTTCTGCGTTTTCAAAAAGCGTTTCCTCAGAAAGGACCCACCCAATACCCAGGGCTCCAAATGTTCTGTACCGGTTTTCAGGGCTAATTCTTGAGGAGCCATCCCTTCGGATAGATGCATTGATCAGGTACTTATTCTGGAATCCATAACTAACTCTTCCCAGGTAACCTAGTGTTGCGTTTTCCGCCCCACCGCCATTGTAATTTCCCGGGTTGCTTGGGTCTGAAATCCCTATATACCAAAATTGGGGGTCTCTTGGAATATTCAGAGAGGTATCCGTTCTGCTTCCATTTAAATTGGTGCTGCCCTCATATAGAGAAGTGACACCGATCACTGCATTTAACCGATGGTCCTTGCCTAATTTAGGATCGTAGCTTATTGTATGATCCTGCTGAAATTTGCGAAACTCATCCTGGCTTTGCCTTACACCTGTTCTGCCTTTATCATTTATGGTTGTATCTGTTGGCGCAGATCCTTCACCCAGGTTAATGAACCGGCTTGGCAAAGGTGTATATCCCCTGCTGCCATTAAAACTTAGGTCCGCATAATAGGAAGAGCGGAGTTTAAAATCATTCAGAAATGTGAGTTCAGCAAATATATTTCCAACTGCTCTGTACCCCTTGTTTATTGAATTGCCATTGTTCCTGTTCAAGGTCTCAATAGGATTTCCTACCTGGGCTCTTTGAAAAGAAGGCATGCTGTAATAAGTATTACCATCAAATTGAACGGGAACAATTGGCGCAGACCACAATGCGTTATTTAAACTAACGCCTGAACCTTTTACATTGTAGTGATTTCCTGTAATATCGCCACCAACCTTCAGGTTTTTATTAATTCTGATTTCCTGGTTGATGCGGGCTACGTATCTTTCATAATTACCGTACTTGACAACTCCGTCCTGGTTGTTATAACCAATGTTTATTAAGGTAGTTGTTTTTTCTCCTGTGTTTGAAATACTCAGACTGTGATTTGTCTGCAGGGCATCTCTTAATATCAGGTTCTGCCAGTCGGTATCAGCATTGTAGTTTTTGTAGTCGAAGGGAGCGGCATTATTATTTGCAAGTTGTGCACTGTATAATTTTTTAAATCCGGCTGCGTCCGTAACATCAATGGTGTTTGTTACTTTCTGTATTCCCACAGATCCTTGATAGGTGACACGGGTTTGTCCCCTGGCGGCTCTTTTAGTAGTTATAGCGATTACGCCATTACCACCCCTGATCCCAAAAATAGCAATCGAAGAAGGATCTTTCAACACATCAATGGTTTCAATATCAGCAGAATTTAAATAGTCAATATTATCCTGGATAACACCATCCACTACATAAACCGGTGCGGCACCATTTGTACTATTGATCCCCCTGATCCTGACAGTAGGAGATGCACCCGGAGAACCGCTATTGATAACAGTCAGGCCGGCAACCTTTCCTTGCAAAGATGAAATTGGGTTGATGTTGGGTAGTTTTTCAATTTCTTCCCCCTTGATGGATGTAATGGCGCCAGTCAGGTCTCTTTTTCTTTGAGTACCATAGCCGACAACAACCACTTCGTTCAGGCTTTTTGTAACAGCTGGTAGAAGGGCAACATTAATAATTGCCTGTTTGTTGATGGGTATTTCCCTCGTTGTAAAACCAACGTAGGTAAATATTAATGTCCCGTCTTCGGGAGCAATAATAGAATAATTCCCCTCCATATCGGTTTGAGTGCCGGAGATAGAATTTTTGACGGTTACACTTACTCCTATTAATGGTTCTCCTGTTTGATCATAAGTTACCTTACCGGTAACTGTTTTATCCTGCGCAGAAACATAAATAATGGATAAAAGGCATAGAAGTGCGAGTAGAACTTTTCGTTTCATAGATTCTTTGGGTTGGTTAAACAATTTAGCAAAATGAAGATTGGTTTGTTCTGAGAGCTAAAAATAAAACTCAACAGTGACACAAAACGATCCCGGCCTAAAGACAAGATAGCAAAAAAAAGTCGCTATCAGTAGATTACAGGATATTTTTAAAGCTTTTCCTTTAATTAGTATCCGCCATTTTTCATACCTGCATAATAATCTATTAAATACCTGTTATATTACGCATAGAGTAGATTGCTTACTAAAATTAATCAGGGAAGAGCGCATTAAATTCTAGAGAAGATACACCATTAAATAGGAAGGAATTTTAAAAATAATTATTGAAAATTGGAAAGTTGGTCGTTTAATCCTTCCACCTCCAATGTCCCGCGATCTTCAGTGGCTCTTTCAGATTATTCTTCAGCAAGAAATCCCGGGTTTCTGTATCCGTTAATCTTTTGGCATCGATGGTATTTGCATTTGCAAGTCCGTATATCAGCATTGAATTAAAGCGAACAGTATTCTTCATTCCCTGTTCATCTACGAGGTCAAAATTATCACAATCAGCATGGTAGCAACGCCCGGAATTATTAGGCAATGTGCCACCTGCAGCTCCGCCGACGGAAACTCCTTGTAACATAAATGGTTCGTGATCGCTGTGCAGGCCGGCATCTGTGGAGTAGAGATTTTTAAACCCGGTATCAATAGCGGCTGCCATTTGGCCGATGCCCTGGAAAAGTTCTTTGGAGGCATTGTTGGAGGTTGCATATCCCATTGGATCATTCGTCATATCGTAATTAAGCATGTAACGGATCTTATTGATGCTGCCATCCTTCAGCGCATTTTCTACATAAGCCGCAGAACCTAAAAGTCCTTGCTCTTCACCCATGAACAGGATAAATTCTATGGTGCGTTTTGGTTTTATTTTCAGTGCGGTAAAGGTACGTGCCATATCCAGCACAGAAAAAGATCCGATACCATTATCAATCGCTCCGGTTGCCAGGTCCCAACTATCCAGGTGCCCACCAACGACAATCTTTTCATTGGGTAGAGTACCTCCCTTTAGTGTGGCAATCACATTCCGTGCTTTGATCATGCCAGAGAAATTCGTCATTTCGATATGCGCATTCAAAGTTTCTTTTTTTAAGCGATTAGATAGCATTTGTCCATCTTCCAGGCCAATGCAAACTGCCGGAATGGGAATTATTTTGCCGGTAACCGAAGCGGTTCCAGTAAGAAGTACACCACCCGGAACGGTATTGTAAATGATGATACCCATAGCACCATGAGTAATGGCTAAGGCAGTTTTTTCTGAGCGGTGCAAATTCTTTCCACTTGTCCCGGGCAGTATCCCTAAATAAACGAGCACGATTTTTCCTTTCGCTTTCCCGGGATTATAGGTGTAATCAGCCTCCAATCCATTTCCCAAATCTACAACCTGTCCTATCACAGATGCTTTTACAGGTGAGTGCGCCAGGGAAACAGACTTAACTACAGAAAGATTGTTTGCTGTTCCTACACTTGTTTTTAAAGTTTTGCGACTCCAGCTTTCTACTTCAAAGGGTTGGTATTTTACATCATAACCATAAGATTTTAGAAGATTGTAGGCATATTCTTCTGCTTGTTCGCCATTGGCAGTACCGGTCAGGCGATGCCCTATTTTATTGATTGCATCTTTCAAAGTTGGATAAGCTCTGGAGTTTGTTTGTACTTCCGTATTTATTTTTTGAAAAACGCCTGGCCATTTTTGGTCGGCTTGTGCCATGAGCGCCTGGGCTGTAATGAGAAAACATGCTGTTAGAAGGAAATATTTTTGCATATGCTGTTTCATTTGAAATGGAAATTTAAAACATATATCCCGACTTTAAGTGATTTAGAGGATAAATTATACTCCGAAATAAACACTAACTTGTTTTGCCCCGCAATAACTTCCGGCTGTGAAACCATTCTAAGTTTGCATCATGCTGTAAAACCTGCAGGCGTTTGAGGAATTGGCTCCGTGCATTGGAATACTTTGGAGTAGATGGGTTAGAAAAATGAACATCATTCTCCGGTTTAAACAACTTTATTCGGAACAAAGACAAGCTGGTTTTATCCTGCTTACAAGGCCAGGCCAGAAACGCATATAAGTTTGCACCATCCCATAAAACCTTCAGGTATTTGAGGTACCGGTTTCGTGCGATGGAAAACCTTGGAATACTTAAGGTTAGAAAAACAAATATCATTATTTGAAAAAAGAAAACAGCCAGGAGAAATTTAATCCAGATACTTCAACCAGCCCTCTTCCCATTTTTCTTTAACGGGATCAAGAGGAGTTTTATCAATTATTCCATTTGTAATATTTATGGGATGGTAATCTGCATCTACAAACTTTCTTTCAAAACAGCTATAATGAATATGCTCATTCCGATCGGTAGGAACAGTTTTTTTCTCACCTGTTTCCGGATCAGTTCTCATAGTTAAGCCGGTATTAATCTGGCGATTTATCTTCTTCATTAATTTGTAGATTCCAGTAGCAGAATTTCTTAATTCAGCAGTACTTTCAGGCCTAAGATCAGGTGCATAATTCTGATCAAATTGTAAATTTGTTCCTTGCGCTTTTTCGATCATCCATTTTAAGGTTTGATCGCTCAATCCACAATCCTTATACCCACCTCCAATATTACTGTGAACTCCGGGAAACCACACCTGTTCGCTCACCTGTGGATCGGTTGATGACCTTGCGTTAGAACTTATTTCCCATAACGTTGGAGCAAACACTTTCCTCTTTTCATCAACGGATAATGCATGGTAGGCATAGCGAATCTGGCTACTGATCTTCACATCATGAAACTGGTATTTTTGATTCAGCAGATCGAACCA
>JBBPYM010000178.1:0-11671 GCA_038199905.1 Chitinophagales bacterium
CGGAATGGATATTTTCGCCAGGGCATTGATCATTGCCGATAATATGCTGCAGAACTCCGACTATAAAAAGCAGCGCACTGAGCGGTACGCCTCTTTTGATAGCGGCAAAGGGAAAGAATTTGAAGAAGGAAAACTGACACTTGAAGACCTCAGGGCCTATGCAATTGACAAAGGAGAACCGGAAACAATTAGCGGCAAGCAGGAATATTTTGAGAATCTTATAAACAGGTCTATTAAATAACTTGTTTACCAGGTGTTTTTTTAACCGCGGAGAACAGCCAGAGAAGAAGCGCAGGGCCGCAGAGATATTCTCTGTGCCCCTCTGCGCTTCCTCTTGGCGTTCTTCTGCGGTTAAAATAATTGCTGCGTTATCACCTTCCATCCTGATCCCCCTGTTTTTCACTGTTGGTCTCCCTCTCCCGGAAATTACAGCAGTTAACTTTTGGCAGGCAGTTTGCCCGTATCACTGCAACGCCCCGGAATAGCTGCTCATAGGCTGGAACCAAGATAAAAAGCGAATACAAACCATACTTGAAAATAAACTTTGTCGTTTCTAACAATATCACGATTACCTCATATTGAATAAAGTGCAATTTTAGCATTCTGTGGCTTATGAAAAAACTAATTTTCTTTCTTTTGCTGGCTAGTGTGGGTTCTTATGTAGCCGTGGCACAGAAAGAATCGAATAATTGGTTTTTTGGTAACAAGGCAGCGTTAGATTTCGGCAGTGGCAGCCCTGTGTTTTCACCTGGCAGCGCACTCGTTTCCGCGGCAGGTAGTTCTTCCATCAGCGACGAAAACGGAAATCTTTTATTCTACACAAACGGTGTTACCGTCTGGAACCGAAATCACCAGCCTATGCCCAACGGAACTGGCTTGGCAGGCGATGTTAACAGTACCCAGACCGTTCTGATCACCTATCACCCTGGCAACAAAGACCTTTATTATATTTTTACGGTTAAAAAAGGTGGAGTCTTCAACGGCTTTAACTCATATATGGTTGATATGAAGCTTGACGGAGGACTGGGTGATATAGATCCTTCTCGATATTTGAATTTTGGACTGCCGACTTCTGAAAAACTTACTGCAGTAAAACACAAAAACGGACGGGACCTGTGGGTGATTGTTCATGCATTTGGTTCAGATGGATTTTTCGTTTATCCTATTGATTGCACGGGCATTTTAGCTTTCCCCAAGGTCAGTTTCATGGGAGACATGATATCCACACCCGGTAACTCCAGGGGTTATCTTAAGGCTTCACCAGACGGTAAAAAGCTGGTGGCAGCCAACTTCGAAGGAAATTTCGAGGTATTTGATTTTGATAACACTACCGGGGATATCACTAACACCCAAATAATTCCCGGAGGCTCAGGAAATTCCTGCGGACCTTACGGAGTTGAATTCTCCCCCGATTCAAAATTGCTGTATGTCAGCGAGGCCTATACCTGCAATTCACCCGGCACCTTTAATATCTACCAATACCGCCTCGACGCCGACATAAATACGACGATTGCTTCTAAAGTTAACCTGGATGCGGGCAACACCAACCTTGCAGGGGCACTTCAATTGGGTCCTGACAATAAAATTTACATTGCATACGACGGGGCGAACTACCTCGGGGTAATTAATTCTCCAAACACTTATGGCACAGGATGCAACCTGGCAAAACAGGGGCTGTTGTTGCCACCTGCAGTAAATGGTTTCGGCCTGCCGAATGTAATTGGCGGGTTCAAAAGGCATACCTTGTTTGAAGATACTACAGTCTGTAATGGAGACCCGCTAATATTGGATGTAAGAGTGCCCGACGCCACCTATGTATGGAGTAATGGTACTAGGGCCGATTCCTTGCTGGTCACAGTTGCTGGTCCATATTGGGTAGAAATTACGACTACCAATTCAAATTTTGCTACCTGCACAATCAGGGATTCCATCAACGTAGCTTTCAACCCCCGACCCGTCTTAGACTTTGGTAAAGACACCATCCTTTGCCAGGAAAAACTCCCCTTATTATTAGCGCCAACAGTTCCGGGCGCCAGCTTCTTATGGCAGGACGGCACCACAAACAACTCATTTTCTGTTAAGGCAGGTGGGGAGTATTGGCTGCAGGCTACAGCAAATGGCTGTTCTTCCCGTGATACTATAAAGATAACTTCGGTTAGTGGTACGCCTTTTAGTCTTGGCACGGATACTTCCATATGCACAAAGGATTCTATAATCCTCACAGCTATCCAGCCTGCAGTCGCCTATTTATGGAATACAGGTAGCACTACAGATACCATAATCGCAAGAACTTCCGGCATTTACTGGTGTGAAGTAACCTATGCCAATGGTTGCAGCTTCCGCGACAGTATAACGATAACCCCGAAATCCTTGCCGGTATTTACCCCGGGGCCTGACACCGCTGTTTGCACGGGTAAATTTCCACTTTCTCTCCTCGCGCCTGCTTTAACCAACGCAACTTTCTTATGGCAGGATGGTACTACCGCGACCACTTTTTCAGTGCCAGGGCCAGGATCTTACTGGTTGCAAGCAACCGTTGATGGTTGTTCCGCAAAAGATACTATTAACGTTATTGAAAATCTGTTACCAACTTTTGACCTGGGTGCAGACACCACAGTTTGTACGAACGGTAGCTTTGAACTAACTGTTACACCGCCATTCACCAGCTATCTATGGAACGATGGCAGCCGTTTGCCAAATTTAACCATAACCAACACCGGTAAATATTGGTGTACGGTAACGAACAACACTGGTTGTTCTTATACTGATACCATCAATATTACGCTTAATCCAGTGCCGGTATTTAGTTTAGGTGCCGATACCACTATCTGCCTGAACCAGTTGCCTTTACTACTAAGCCCAGCGGTTCCCGGTGCCAATTATTTATGGCAGGATAGAACAACAACCAGTACCTTTTCAGTAACAGCCGACGGTAAGTACTGGCTGCAGGCAACCATAAACGGGTGTTCTGCCAGTGATACGATCAAGGTCGATTCAAAAGCTGTAATCTCTTTTGAGCTGGGCGCAGATACTGTTGTTTGTACCAATGTTCCGTTTGTGCTTACTGTTAACCCTGCATTCTCTACGTATGCCTGGAACACGGGCAGTACATCCAGGAGCATCAACGTAACAAGTACCGGATTTTATTTATGCGAAGCCAGCAATGGAACTGGCTGCAGTTATAGAGACAGCATTAATGTGGTTATTAAACCCGTTCCCACATTTACATTGGGCAAAGACACAACAATCTGCCAGGATAAGTTTCCTTTATTATTAAGTCAGAACATTGCTGGTGCCAGTTATTTATGGAAGGGTGGTTCAATGAATAATTCTTTTGCAGTATCCGTAGCCGGCTCATATTGGCTGCAAGCTACTGTTGACGGCTGTTCTTTCAGCGATAGTATCACTGTTAATTCGAGTCCCCTGCCTGTTTTTAGTCTCGGTGCCGATACTGTGATCTGCTCTAACAATTCATATGTTTTAACTGTCAGTCCTGCATTTAATAAATACTTGTGGAGCACAGGCAGCACCACGCAAAGCATTACCATAAGCGCCAGTGGAACTTACTGGTGTGAAGTCACCAATAACGCGGGCTGTTCATTTAGGGACACTGTTGTAATTACTATCAGTCGTCCACCGGTAATTAACCTGGGTAAAGACACCGTTGTCTGTGGAAATGGCTTTCCTTTTACAATAGGCAGTTCGGTTGCTGGTGCCAGTTATATTTGGCAGGATGGCTCCCCTTCTTCAAATTATTCTGTAACAACACCGGGCACGTACTGGGTGCAGGTAAGTACCGCCAATGGCTGTTCAGCGAGGGATACTGTTATTGTTACTGCCGCAACCGTGAATGCCTTTAGCCTTGGAGCAGATACAACTACCTGCGCTGCTACGCCAGTAATTTTGAGAGCCAACGTCACTGCCAGCAGCTATTTATGGAGTACAGGAAGCACCGCTTCTTCCATCGCAGTTACAAGCTCGGGTGATTATTGGTGTGAAATAGACAGGGGTACCGGCTGCAGTTATATTGATACTATACGTGTTTCATTTCTTCCTACCGTTTCATTTTCACTGGGTAATGACACCTTGTTGTGTGGCAATGCAACGTTGTTATTAAATGTTAACATTACCGGTACGAGTTATTTATGGCAGGATAATTCACAATTGCCACAATACCAGGTAACAAAAGCGGGTACCTATTATGTAACCGTGGCAAGCGGCGCATGTAAAAAATTTGATACCATTGTGGTGAGATACAATACCCTCGTAACGCCCGACCTTGGAGCGGATAGAACCATTTGCCCGGGACAGGAGATATTGCTTGATCCGAAAGTTTCTGCAAGAAAATATTTATGGCAGGATGGAAGTACGGGCAGAAATTTGACGGTCACGTCGCCTGGTAACTACCGGGTACAGGTTCAAAACGATTGTGGAACCGGGGAGGACAACATAACGATCAGCGCCGGTGATTGCAAGCTGATGATCCCGAATGCCTTCACCCCGGGGAAGTTGCCAAATAACCTGTTCCATGTACTTAACCCCGGTATTCTGAAAGACTTTAAACTCCAGGTTTTTAACCGCTGGGGTCAGCAGGTTTACCATACCTCTAAGCCAACCGACGGCTGGGATGGAAAGTATAACGGTCTTGAACAACCGACCGGAACATACGTATTCACCGTATCCTATACTGACACAGTTACCGGGAAAAAAACTTCGCAAAAGGGAACCGTAATGCTGGTACGATAAGTCTCTGTTACCTGGTACCTTATGAGAAGAGATTGGTTGTTTCATATCATCAATCGAAAAATTCATTAATTTGTAAGAATCGATCTCAGAACTTAATTTAAGACCCAGTTACACAGCATGAATGATCATATCAATGAATGTATTGCAGTTATTGGCCTGGGTTATGTAGGCCTCCCGTTGGCTGTGGAGTTCGCAAAAAAATACCGCGTAACTGGGTTTGATGTCAACAGTAAACGCGTGCAGGAATTAAACGACTGTTTTGATAAAACACTCGAGGTTACTACCGATGACCTGAGGGATGTGCTAAAACTTGCTGATGACGCATCCGCAGGATTATTTATTACTGATGATAAGGCCGCATTGAAACAGGCCAACTTTTATATCGTTACCGTGCCCACCCCGGTTGATAAATACAACCGCCCAGACCTTACTCATTTATATAAAGCAAGTGAAACGGTTGGCAGCGTAATAAAGCAAGGTGATATTGTTGTATACGAATCTACCGTTTACCCTGGGGTAACGGAAGATGAGTGCGTTCCTGTTCTTGAGAAAATATCGGCACTCATATTTAATAAGGATTTCTTTGTTGGTTATTCTCCTGAAAGAATTAACCCGGGTGATAAAGATCATACGGTGACACAAATCAGAAAAGTTACGTCGGGCTCCACCCCGGAAACGGCACAGATAGTTAACAATGTTTACGCCAGCATTATCACAGGGGGCACCCATATGGCTCCCTCAATAAAAGTGGCCGAAGCTGCCAAAGTAATTGAAAACGCCCAGCGCGATATCAACATTGCTTTTATCAATGAGCTGTCAAAAATTTTTAACCTGTTAAATATTGATACGGATGAAGTGTTGCAGGCGGCAGCAACAAAATGGAACTTTTTGCCTTTTAAACCAGGACTTGTAGGCGGGCATTGTATCGGTGTGGACCCTTATTACCTGGCACAGAAGGCAATGGAAATTGGATATCATCCGGAAATAATACTGGCAGGCAGGAAACTCAATGATGGCATGGGAGCTTATGTTGTAGATGAAGTAATTAAACTGATGGCTCGTAAAGGAATAAATGTTGCAGGCAGCAGGGCATTGGTGATGGGCATTACTTTCAAAGAAAATTGTCCTGATGTAAGGAATACAAAAGTGATGGATATCATCCAGCAACTAAAGAATTATCATATCGAGGTGGATGTTCATGATCCGTGGGCTAACCCCGATGATGTGTTCCAGGAATATGGTGTTCGTAGCCTTACGGAGATGCCGGATAAACCACAGTATGATGCAGTGATCCTTGCCGTGGCACACCAACAGTTTAACTACGAGATGATCAGTACAGTTTGTAATGACAACTGTGTGTTGTTCGATGTTAAATCAATCCTGGATAAACGTGTTGTAGATGCAAGATTATAATGATGTACACCCATAATTATCATCAAGGAGATCTTAGTAATTATAATTTCCTGGTAACCGGTGGTGCCGGATTTGTAGGATCTAACGTTGTGGAATACCTGCTGCAATATGGTGCCGCGAAAGTTCGTGTGCTCGATAATTTTAGCACAGGCTCGAGGGAGAATTTTAGAGACTTCAAGGACCATCCTTCATTAGAAATTATTGAAGGCGACATCAGGAATTTAATTACCTGTCGCCTCGCTTTAAATGACATCCACTATGTTTCTCACCAGGCAGCGCTTGGTTCTGTGCCCCGGTCAATTGACGATCCTATAGCTACGCATGAAGTGAATGTTAACGGATTTCTGAATATACTTGTAGCTGCCAGGGATGCAGGAGTGAAAAGAATGATCTATGCCGCCAGTTCCAGCGCTTATGGCGATGATCCAGGTCTGCCAAAAATCGAGGAGAATATTGGCAATCCCCTCTCGCCTTATGCTGTAACAAAGTACGTGAACGAATTATATGCAGGTGTCTTTTCAAAAATCTACGGAATACATACAATAGGGTTACGCTATTTCAACGTGTTTGGCCCACGGCAAAATCCGCAGGGGCCTTATGCTGCCGTGATACCATTGTTTATAAAAGCTGCCCTGGATAATAGCTCGCCTTTTATCAACGGTGATGGAAACCATAGCCGTGATTTTACTTTTGTTGAAAATGTAGTGCAGGCGAATATAAAGGCCTTGTTTTGTGAACAAATTACCAAACATGAAACGATCAATATTGCTATGGGGCAGCGCACAACGCTGAACCAGTTGTGGAAACATATCATCGAAATTGCAGGCGTAAGCCTGGCAGTTAATTACCGCGCGGAAAGAAAAGGAGACGTAAAAGACAGCTTAGCCTCAATAAAAAAGGCAAAAAAATTGATTGGCTACCAACCGTCCGTATCCGTACTTAGGGGGTTGCAACTAACGGTCGATAGGTTTAACCACGCTGTCTGAGCCATTATTATCTTATATCGACAATGGCCTAATCAATATTTGATATAGTGGTTGAAGAGGCGTGTGTATTTGAATCAGCACTGGTTGTGGAGTCGCCTGCATTGCCGGTATGACGAGAAGGAGTTTCTTTCATCCCTTCATCTAATTCTTTTGTTACAGTGCTTTTTGCATCATTAAACTCGCGTATACCTCTTCCGACTCCCCGCATTAATTCAGGTATTTTTTTTCCTCCAAATAACAGTAAGGCAACAACCAGGATTATCAGTAATTCGCCGCCTCCGGGCATTTCAAAAAGCAAGGGGTAAGAAAGCAGTACCATAATTTTATCTTTAAGATTGTTAGAATATCCTTACAATAGGTTCAGCTACAAAGTTATTCAACTATGCCTTAAATTTTACATCTTAACCACCTGATAACAAGAAAATGGATTGTTAGAGGAAGAACAAAAATCCCCCTCAATGCTTATCATCTTTTGAGTAAAACCAATTTTTTCCCGGGGAAGGGAATCAGTGAGGTGGTTAACAATGATGCGATCATCGCCGCTATTGCAGCTACGATAAAATCTACATAATCGAATCCCTGTTGCAAGATGATTACAAACAATACTCCAGAAAAAATGCTGCACAATACTACCCAGTAACGAATATCTGGTTTGTGATAGGTGACTGATTTATCAGGTGGTAACTGCCAAATTGATAAAAAACACAGGCCAAGCCCGATAACTGAAAAAGTTATTTGAATAACCCTGTAAATAGAATTTGGACTATCAATAAGCTCGTGGCCTTCTATCAGTCCCGGAACAGAGGAGACAATATTTGAACTTTTGTGTGTTATTCGATCTGCGATCAAGTGGGTGAAAGTGCCTATCAAAATTGAAGTCAGTACCACTATCCATTTTTTCCTGACAAAGCTGTTCCAGTTAAAGTTGTAATATCTTATGAACCTGGTATGAAGCGCATAAGGCATATTAGTAATCAGCGGCCTTTTAACCAGGTTATGAAGTAGGAAACATAGCAGGAACGCGACGGGCAGGTCAAAATAAAAAACACCTGGCAAAGTGTGACTGTAACGGCTCCTGTTTTCCATCCTCAAAAAATATTCAAAATCAGGAACGATGCTGCCGATTACTAATCCTGTGATGGAAAAATATTGTTTGCCAATATATCTGAAAGGTAATATTACTGCTGGGTGCGAAAAAGTAAAAGGCATTCCTGGTTTTTAACATAAACGATCAATCCCCGGCGGGATTGTTTGAATGGCAAAAATAGCAAGCTTTCGAGCTCTGTGAATTAACAGTTTGTTATATCGTAGTTAGAAACGATTAGTGATAACCGTCCATCAATTAATTGGCTTAAAAGCGGATATGAGCCCATAATCCATTAATGTGGGTATGTTCTCAGGCGACGGTACTAATCCTTCATGAGATAACCAGGATCGGTATTCCTGCCTGCTATACGCACGTCCTTTAGTGCCGAGAAAAAGCATGGCGGAGTAATCGGTTACTGCAATAGGACCGTCGAATGCGTCATTCAAAAATGCATCATGGATCCATAACTCTCCGCCGGGATTAACTGCTCTAGCAAACTTTTTAGCCAGAATTTCACATGTTTCCGTTGGCCAGTCGTGGAAAAGGCTTGCCGCAAGCAAAATATCGGCTTTGGGTAATTCGTCCGTTAACATGTCACCGGGAATAAAAGTCACGCGTTCTTTTACCGAATTAATACTTTCCCTTTCGTTATTGCAGAATTCATTTAGTAACTCTTCCGCTACTTTTAGTACTTCAGGTCGATCAAATAATATCGCCCGCGACTTCGGGTTAGCCAACAGCCATTCGTAGGTATAATAACCTGTTCCACCAGCTACATCCAATAATACACCTTCCCTTTTTGACATTTTTGCGGCTACTACAGGGGATAAATACTGTGCCCTGCCTGCAAGAGCCATCGTAAAAAAGCGGGCCGCGTCGGGCTGATCCATCGGCGATTCTGCGGTTCCATCTTTTACGTACGACAAGCTTTGAGACACATTCTCCGGGCCGTCATTACGTAGCCATTTCGTCATGTTAACTACACCGGGATCATCTTTTTCAAGTCCGGCATAACCGATGAGGTTTGCGGGTACATCGCTTGTTAAATACCTGCCTAGCGCTGTAAGCTCCAGCTTGTTGTCTGCATTAAAGGAAAGCAATTTCATGGCGCATAATGCCGGGAATAGCACCATTGCAGGCCGCTCCCTTAAAAAGAGCCGTTCCTGTAATTCTTTTATTGAAAACGGGCCATGCAAAAATTCTTCAAAAATATTCAGGTGATGAACAGCCGAAACCAAAAGCTGTGAACTTGCTTTGGCACGGAGATGCCTTGTTATAGGCGCCAGGTCCAGGTCGGGAACATTCATTTTACTTGCTTTTGGTCTAACGGTAAAGGTACAATATGTAGAACTAGCTCGAGTCTTAATGGCCACGAAGGCACGAAGGCGCGAAGTAACACAAAAGAAAAAACTTAGTGTTACTTAGTGCCTTAGTGCCCTCGTGTCTTCGTGGCGGGGAGAATTGTTTTTCCCTGTATCTTTAAGGTGCCTGCATTTTAAACAAACCATCATGAAAAAACTACTGATACCAATCTTTGCCGCTACCTGCCTGCTTGCTGCTAATGGATTAATTATGGCTCAACAGCCTCCTGCTGCCGTTCCGCAGATTCGTGCCGCTACCGGTGTTTATCCGGCCACCGAACCCGATGATAATAATGGCTTCAACCCCATCTTTGACGGTAAAACGCTTAAAGATTGGGACGGGGACACCACCTTTTGGCGGGTGGAAAATGGCGAGATCATTGGAGAGACGACCAAAGATAAAGTGGTAAAAGTTAATAATTTCCTGATCTGGCGCGGAGGAAGAGTGAAAGACTTTGAACTGAAAATTGATTTTAAAATTAATGGAACCAATAGTGGTATTCAATACCGTAGTACCGAGCTTCCCGACATTGGTAAATGGGTGCTGAAAGGAGACCAGGCAGACATTGAATTTACCAATGGATACACCGGTAACATACACGAAGAACGCGGCAGAACGGGCCATGTTGTATTATCACGTCGTGGAGAGCTAACCAGGGTAGTGGAAGGGCCAAAATTCAAAACCATTGCCTCCATTGGCGACCCTACGTTGTTAAAAGGGATCGTTAATATCAACGGCTGGAATAAATATCACATCATTGCACGGGGACCGGTTATCATGCAGATCATCAATGGGCAACTGGTAAGCGTAGTAATTGATGAAGACGTTACCAATTTTGTGCCGGAAGGATTGGTCGGTTTCCAAATGCATACGGGTCCATCATTCAAAGTGCAGTACAGAAACATATTATACAAAAAGCTGTAAATAACTCTTCAGGAGACTTATAATAGGTCTATTCCCTGCTTTATTTCTCTCGTTCGCAAAGAATTGTTATTAATTTGAATAAAATCGTCGTTTGAGTAATAAAAGACGACCTTTGGTAGTCACAAAAAATTTACAGGAAAAATATGGCTAAATCCCAGGAAACCTTTGGTAAAAAGGAAAAACAAAAGAAAAAATTAAAAGACAGGCAAGAGAAGAAAGAGAAAATGGAAGAGCGTAAAATCAACGCTAAAAAAGGAAAGTCATTGGATGAGATGATGGCTTACATCGACGAAAACGGAAATATTTCAAACGCGCCGCCCGATCCGAGAAAAAAGAAAGTTTTCAACTCAAAAGACATGGAGATTGGTGTTCCCAGGCAGGAAGACAGGGAGCAGGTTGATGCCGTTAGAACCGGTGTAATCACGTTCTTTAACCAGGATAAAGGTTTTGGTTTCATTAAAGATTTACAAACACAGGAGAGTGTTTTTGTGCATGTAAACCAGTTATCTGAAGCCGTGAAGGAAAATGATAAACTGACTTATGAAGTAGAAATGGGTCATAAAGGACCGAGCGCAATAAATGTGAAGAAGATCAAACTGTGATGTTCACTTTTTGTAAACCGTTTTAACAAATTCCCGGTAGCCCATCTATTGGGAATTTTTTTGCTTTTTCCAGGGTGTAGCCACTTCTCCCAAAGATGTTTTTTCTTAATGATAGATAGCTCTAGGTGTAATTACGTATATATTGTTCATTTCTTTACTGGAATAAAATTTTCCATGCTAATTTATGTTATATAGTGCTAATACGAATCCTATGCACAATATTATCTACCTGAGCTCCGCTTCTTATCTGTTTTCTTATGAAGATCTGGATGATATCCTCACGAAAAGTCGGATCAATAACAGTCGCCTCGATATAACAGGCCTGCTTCTCTACCACGATGGATCTATACTCCAGGTATTGGAAGGAGAACAGCAGGTATTACGTTCCCTCTTTAGTAAAATAGAAAGAGACACCCGTCATAAGGGTGCTATTACCATGATCGATGGAGCTATCATAAAACGTAGCTTCGGAGATTGGTCAATGGGCTTTAAACAAGTTTCTAATGATAACTGGGAACAGCTGGAGGGTAGTTTAAACCTCAACAGTAAAG
>JBBPYM010000179.1:0-8324 GCA_038199905.1 Chitinophagales bacterium
CCAGGTCTTTTCTTACGGAGGCTACGGTATCTTTTAATGCTTTTTTTGAACTGTCAATTTTTGACTGGGCGAAGGCAACAGCCTGTTGTTTCAATTCGTCGGCAGCATTGTTTGCCGATCCTTTGAGGTCGGTTTTAAAAGTGGGATTTTTTATGGTGCCGCCCATCTTTACATTGAAGCTAACTGTTTCGCCAAGTTTCAGCGGGATGCCTTTCTGATTTACCTGGCTTACCAGGTTATTTACAAGATTGTTCCCTTTATCACCCATTAAAGCACGTGGAATCTTAAGGTTAATAATAAAGTCTAAAGTTTGGTCGATGCCTTGCATTCCTCCTATCTCCATTTCAATGTCTTTAACTTTCACGGTAAAGGGTTTTACAAGTATCTTTCCTTTCGTAAATTCAATATAATTCTTTACATCGCGCAATGAGATTTCACGAAGTTCTTTTACATTAAATATTTCAGCCAGTTTATCCAGGGGTGCAAATTTCCTGAGAAAACCTTGTATCAGCAGCAGGTTACCCTCACCGGTAAGCGAACTTAGGTCGGGCATCATATTGTCACCCACGCGGCCGGTCATGTCTAGCTGGGAAGATAATTTTCCAGAGATAAACTGCCCGATCGGCATAAGTTTCTGTACGGTGTTAAAAGTGTAAAATGTTTTTTCGATATCAATGCTCTTTACGTCGTAATGGATAGCAATAGCTGGTTTTTTTTTGTTTTCTCTCGTGGAGTAACTGCCGTTTATTGTAATTCTGCCATCCAGCGCATCTCCGCTGATATTATTGAGTATCACGGTTTCTTCTTTCATCGCCATGGTGCCGGTTAGTTGTTGTATTTCAAGTTTATCGTATAACAATCTTCCTACTTCCGCATTTACGGCAAAATTAATATTTGCCGGAACCGTAAATGGTGCACTGGCAGCAACATCTTTTGACATTGTATCCGTTGATACCCCCATCCACTCGTTGAGGTTCATTTTATCAGCTTTCAGCGTAATCGATCCTCCCAATGTTTTATCCCGCAGTACATAAGGCAGCAGGTTGCTGATAGATCCATTCGCAGAAAAATTTGTTTTTTTGTATTGACCATCCAGGTCACTCACAGTTATGTCTTTTGGATTAAAAGTCATGAAGAGGTTATTAATCTTTACGCCGTCGGGGTAGGCAGTAGATGCATATTGGAGAGCCGTTACCGCAAGAGTGCCAGCAGCATTAAACTGTTCAAATTGCTTTTTTTCGATCGCCGAAATAAAACCTTTAGCCATGATATCTGCGCTTAGCACACCGCTTAACTTTGTGCCGCTTTCCAGCTTTACAAACTGGCTGATGTTGTTAAGGTCTATTTTGCCTTTGGCAGCAGCGTCTATAAACATGTCACTCACTGGGTTCTTCAGCAGTAGTCTGAAGTCAAAAGGTTCGTTATCCATTTCCAGGTGACCTCTTGGGATATTAACAATTGTATGATCCGTGATACCGTCAGGGTTTTCTACTTTAATGGCCAGGTTGATATTACTAACGGGCTTGGGCAGGTCAGGGTATTTAAAAAAGCCATCTTTTATGTCCAGGTCGATATTGTATGCCGGCATTTTATTGGTGCTATAGATTCCTTTTACAAATCCGTTAAATTTTACCGTGCCTTTGGTGTTGATCTTAGCGAAATCATTTTTATAGATGGAAGGTATCAGTGAAAGAATATGTTTGAAGTCGGTTGATGGTGCATTAAATGAAATGTCCATATTATAGGTACTGTCGTTCATAAATTGCAGAAATCCTTTGCTTGCGAGCTGCAGGTTATTGATCATGATATGATCAGTTTCAAACTGGTAGGTATTTGTTTGGTTGTTTACCTGTATATCTGCTTTGATGCTTGTTTTGGCCTGGGAGAGATATGGAATGTTGCTCATTGTAAAATCAACAGCGGTTGCTTCTGTAGACGTTTTAAGCATGAAAACATCAGAAGTAAAATCGCCGGTTCCTTCATGGTTAAAGCCAATGATCTCACTGCTCATATTGCCTTGCCTGTCTTCATATTTAATATAACCGTTTGTGATTGAATAGTGCTGTAGTTCCACCTGAAAAGGTTTGGAAGTTATTGAACTATCTGTTGAGGAAGAGTCTTTTTTTGTGATGTCCCAATTCGGCCGCCCCTCTTTATCTACAATTGCATGGATACGGGGAGATTCAATGTTTACGGCATTGATGATCATGTTATCGCCTCTGATCACACTCATCAGGTTAAGTGCTATATCCAGGCTGTTGGTTGAAAAAAGTGTATCCATTCCAAATTCTCCCACACCGGTTACCTGTAATTTTTCAAGGGCAACAGACACTTTCGGAAAATGACGGAAAAGCGAAACATCTGCATCCGTGAAGTCTACTTTTGCTTCAAGATTTTTGTTAATGGAAGATTTTATCTTCGCGATAATTTTATCCTTGAACAGAAATGGAGCTGCAAATGCGGCCCCAAGCACTATTAATGTTATAATTAGGGTTATTTTTAGAATCTTTTTAATCATACAACAGATTTTAGGTGGTGCTCATTTATTGAAACGATATGTTGATCAGCTATTCATGCTGTAACAATAGCCTGCCAGTCAAAACTACAACTATGACGCCAGAAAGGACAAAACGGTTACTAACTGTTTTAAACAAACGACAGGGAGATATTACGGTTGTGCTGGAAAATGTATTCGATCCGCACAACATCTCTGCTGTTATGCGTACTTGCGATGCCGTTGGTTTACAGGAGATTTATGTACTAAATAATAAGATCCCCAAACATAGAAAATGGGGTGCCAAAAGCAGTAGCAGCGCCAGCAAGTGGCTCACTATTCACCAGTTTACAGACGCACAGGAGTGTTTTAAAATTTTACGAAAGAAGTACTACCGCATTTTAACGACTCATTTAAGCAGTGACGCGGTAAGTTTGCACCAGCTAGATTTTGTGCCGTCCATTGCTTTGGTGTTTGGTAATGAACATGACGGCGTAAGCGCAGAAATAAGAGAGATGGCAGATGGGAATTTTATTATCCCGCAGGTAGGAATTATCAAATCTCTGAATATTTCGGTTGCATGCGCGGTAACTTTATATGAAGCTTTTCGTCAGAAAACCCTGGCTGGGCATTATGATAGAAGAAACCTGCCGGATGAACAATACGAGTCATTATTAACCGAATGGGGTTTCATCGAAGATGAGCGGGTATAACATACATATATGATTATGAAAAAGGTAATTTTTTGCTGTTTGATTTTTTTGTTATCTGCGGTGGTTTTCGGGCAGGAAATAAAAAAGATGTCAATCGCGGAACTTGAAACTTATATCCGGGAAAGCAATAAGCCACTTGTAATTAATTTTTGGGCAACGTTTTGCGCACCCTGTATTCATGAGATACCTTATTTTGAGAACATCGTTAAGGAAAAGTACGATGGTATAGTGGAACTGGTGCTGGTAAGTCTCGATCCACGGCAATATTTTCCTGCAAAAGTTGCATCTTTCGCTAGCCAGAAAAAATTTTCTTCAACGATACTATGGCTAAACGAAACGAATGCTGAAGTTTTCTGTCCAAAGATAGATGCGAAATGGTCAGGGGCGATCCCGGCAACGCTGATGGTAAATAATAAGAAGAATTACCGTAAGTTTTATGAGCAGCAGTTGACGCCTTTGCAATTGGTAAGAGAATTAAAATTGCTTGCGGAATAAGTTATTCAGGAAGATGGTAGCAAATTGAGGCAGGTTTGTTAGTGGTAAATTAAGCCTGACGGCTGATAGCGAGTGCGTCAGATAATAATCAATATAACTAGCAGTATTCGACGCTTACAAAGTTCTTTTTGCTGAACCGTGCAGCCTACCGAACGCGTTTTATTAACAGGTATTTTGTTACCCGAAAACAGTTCGTCAATTGCAATTGTTACATGACGCCTGCTAACACTTTTGCTGTCGGCCGGATTGTGATCAGAGGCACCCTGATAAACCAGTTTCCGTTGCCATTGAATAGGAAACATTTGGGAGTGCGGTTGGTACCCACTGCGTCCAGTTTTAACATTATTAAAAGACACTAGTTCTCCCGATACATCCTTCATTTTGATGTCATCTTTTGGCAAAGGAAAACCCATTTCCAGGAGGGTTTGGCCAGGACTGCTAAGAAAAAAACGCAACCATGGCAACAATAAGGTTTAGACTCGTAAACATGGCTTTTCTTCTCTAAAGTTCCGAAAGAAAACGATAGTTGCAAGCTTAGCCTGAGAAGTAGTTAGCTGGTTGAAAGGCGATTATTTACTTGCCGGTTTAGTTTTTTGGGGTTGTTTTCTTTCTTCAGCAATGTGTTTTATAGAATGAATGCTGGCATTCAGTTCAAAGCCGATCAGAAGGATGAACGCATTGATGTATGTAAGCAACATGATGATAAGAATAGTGCCAATTGATCCATACACTTTATTGTAATTGCCGAATTTGCTCACCCAGAAAGAGAACATGAAGGTGGTAGCGATAGTAAGAAAAGTTGCCAGGATTGTGCCAGGTGAATAGAGTTTCCAACGCTTTTTTACGGCGGGGGCATATTTGTAAATAAAAGCGATTGCATAAAATATGAGTGCAACAATTACGATATATCGCAACGAGTCAATCAAGTTGTTTATGACGGGGTTATTTATATCCATCCATTTTAGTAACCGGTTAAACAATTCGCCTTGTATAATTGAAAGGATCAATGAGAGGATGATAAGTACGATCACCAGTGTGGTGAGTTTTATTGCCATCCATCTGGATTCAAAAAAATTACGTTTGGAGCTCTTTAGGAGTGATTTGTTGAAAGTGCGCATGATGCCCAGCATTGCGTTGGACGAATATAATACTGCGAGAAAAAAGCCTAATGACAACAGTCCGCCTCTTGGTGTGTTCAAAAAATCGTTGAGAAACTTTTCAACTGCCAGGAAAGTATTGCGGTCACGGATGAAGTCATTTGCAAGTACCAGTAATTGCGCAGTTATCTCTTTGGAGATCGGCATATACGGCAAAAGGGTGCAAAGAAAAATAACCGCTGCCGGTATTGCCATTAAGAAATTAAAGGCTATAGATGATGCCCTTTCACTCAGGCCAACCTTTTTTATTTGTTCTACGAAAAAAAATACTACATCGTATAAAGGAAGCCCCTGGAACCCGGGTAAAATGATATGCTGGCTTTTGCGTACCAGGATCTTTACTGGCAATGAGTTCCATATAAATCGCTCCAGTCTGTTCATCCTTTATTATTTGGTAATGTCGTCTTTAACTGGTTTGGCCTGCTGCATATATTTATTTAACGCTTTCTGGTATTCCCTGGCATATTTCAAATGCTGGGCATAAGTTTTGGCAAATGTATGATGCCCGGAGAAATCACTTTTGGCTACAAAATAAAGGTAATCCGTTTCAGGTGCATGAAGCACTGCTTCGATGGTTGTTTTAGAAGGCGTACATATGGGTCCCGGTGGGAGGCCCACAACACGGTAGGTGTTATAAGGAGATTCAACGGAAAGGTGTTTTTTGTAAACCCTTTTTAAACCAAAATCCCTTAACGCAAATTTTACGGTTGGGTCGGCACCCAGTTTCATCCCTTTGTTTATTCGGTTCAGGTAAACACTTGCTATATTACCTTTTTCATCATTTTTATTGGTTTCTTCTTCAATGATCGACGCGAGGATGTAGGCCGTTTGCGGATTCAAACCTTTGTCTGCGGCGAGTGCTTTTCTTTCAGGCGTCCAGAAATCATCATACTGCCTAATGAGTTTGTTAAATATTTTTTCGGGGGTAGTGTTCCAAAAAAAAGTATACGTATTAGGGAACACTGCTGTAATGACCGTATTAGAATCCAGGTTATATTTTCGCAAAGAATCACTGTTGGTAAGATACCTTATCATTGATAAGGAATCGAATTCAAACTTTTTTCCCGTTAAAGAAGCCAAGTCTTCTTTTGTTCTTATTTTGGTTATGACCAGGTTTACCGGCGATTGGCGACCATTGCGCAAAACGCGGATAATACTGAAAACACTGTTACGCGGCTCCATTTTGTACTTACCCGGTTTAATCTGCTCCCAGTATCCCATCCTATTTGCCAGCCAATTAAAACTAGTTGTTGAACTGACAATTGAATCTTTTTCGAGTAGTTCAAGTACAGTGTTTTTTGTAGCATTATTTGAAGGAATATAGAGGAATTTAATCGGCGACTCAAAGTATGACGAAGGGCCAAAAAAGCGCCAGGCAATAAATAACGTAACTAGAATTGCGACACCAAATAAAATTAATATTATCTTCTTCATAATAAGTGATTCTTATTCAAATTAAATGAAAAACCCTGTCTATAGGTAAGACAGGGTTATAAAAACAAATTTATTTAAATTATTTATGGATTGGCCGGAGCAACAGGCTGCGGTGACACCGGCTGTGGTGTTGTTAAAGGCACCGTATTGGTAGTGGTTGGTTTCGCGTTGATCTGATCGAGGAGGTTTTGCTTACCACCGGTAGAATTGGGAATCAATGCTACTGAAAACAGGCATAACAAACCAATAATTCCAGCAAACACCCAGGTTCCTTTTTCAAGTACGTCGTTTGTTTGTTTCACGCCCATGAACTGGTTACCCATACCGCCGCCGATATTTGCGGCTAACCCACCACCTTTAGGATTTTGCACCAGTATAATAAAACCGAGAATAATACAGGTCAGCATCAAAACAATTACAAATACGATAAGCATATCAATCTATTTTAAATCTTCTATTTTGGCTGCAAAATACGTGCTTTTATGCGGATTCAGCAAACTTAATTTCCCATATAGCTCCCTCGCTTTGTCCAATTTTCCTTGTTTTACGAGTACTTCAGCCATAGCTTCGGTAAGCACTTCCTTTTCTTCCAGGGAGTGAGCGGCAATCTGGGCAATCTCCCCTTCGTTGATTTTGTGAAGAATTTCAACAACGGAGGTTTCCGGTAAACGGCGCATCGTCTTTAGCCATTCAGTAAAACTTTTGAGCTGTTTACCCAGTTTATCTGCTTGCGGCGCCTCCGCCCTGAGTTTGATTCCCTGGGATGCGAAATAATCAACGGTATGATAAGCATGGAAGATAAAAGGCTCGTCACGCTGTATGGTTTGATTTTCGGAGTCCTTGCTGACAGTTGTTATTTCTGCCGAAGGTGCTACCACAGCGGCTTCCAATGCGTCAGACGTCTCAGTGGGGGTAGAATAATCAGCCTCCTGTCTTAAGACAACTGCTTCTATCAGGTCATGTTCAACAGGCTGGGTTTCTGTGTTTAAAAACGGGTTAGCTGAAAATACCGGCGCATCTTGCACTAAAACCGGTGTCTGCCGTTCAATTTGTTTACCGGGCAGTTGATATTTTAACCATAAAGGATTGTGGAAATATACAAGGGTTTTTTGAAACTGTTTCTCAAAAGCTTTTTCATCACCTTGCTGTAACTTACTGCTGAGCAGGTATTGCCCCAAAGCAAAATAGGGGTATTCCGCTGTCAAATCCTGTAGTGCTTCTACCGGGATTTCTTGCAGGGTGTTTTTTTTGAAAAAGTGCTGCAGGGTTTTTTGCATATGATAAAAGTATAAAATAACCAGCCTTTACCAGTTTGAGAAAATACGGTTAAAAATTTCATCCGTAAGATTCTGAATAATTGTTGAATTGAGTTGTGCTTCTGCCTGGTCAAGCGTGAGGGTAGCCGCAAAATCGAAATTTCTTGAAACTACTTCCTCCCTGCTTTTCTTATCATCCAGCCTGTTTTTTATTGTGATGCTCACGGATACAATTAAACGGTTTGTTGCGGCCTGTTGGTTACTTATACCGGATGTAGTGGTATTATAGTCCGTTATGGTTCCACTGATTTCCAGATTGGCATCATCTCCCTGTATTTGCGTAAGGCTGGTTTGGTTATTAATTTTTTGACGAAGCTTGTCAGACAGCTGCGGACTAAGTTGTGGGTTCTTATACCTTGCCCTGTTTTCGATATAATTCACTTTTACCGTTTTAATATCCGGATCGATATTTACATCCCTAAAGCGGTAGATCCTGCATCCTGCCAGGTTTACCAATAAAATGGCAAGCAATACCAATGAAAGGCAGGTTTTTAGTGATTTCATAATTTTCTTATTTGAGTATCAATTTCAGGCATCATTGAATGTTTGCTACAGATACTGTCATTTCTTTTCCGACTTCATGCAAATCATTTTGTGTGGAAGAACTGAATTATTCAACTATGTCGTATTCCTTCAATTTCCTGTAAAGCGTTCTTTCGCTGATGCCCAGGTCTGTGGAAGCATCTTTGCGTTTTCCTTTGTGCTTTCTCAGCGC
>JBBPYM010000180.1:0-3214 GCA_038199905.1 Chitinophagales bacterium
AGAACAGAGATAGAAAAATAACATACGCCTCGCTGCCATTACAGGACCAGTTTTCCAAGGCAATCTACGTCAGAAAGCACTTTATGGATAACATTAAAATGATCATCCCCAAGGCAGAAACAGGAATGTACAATCTGATAAAAAATCAGTTACACTCTCTTCACCGGGATGAAGGCAGAAAATTGTTACCGCAAATTTATACCTCCGATGCTGGCATAATTCCTGCCTACAGTAATAAAACCCTTACCGTCAAATTGCATAACCTCCCTTATAGAAAAGATGATAAAGTAGTCCAGAACCTTTGTGAAAAATTAAAGGAAACGGAAATTGAATTCCCGGGAACCGATTTGAGAATTATTTACCAATTGGTATCATCCTAAATTCTGCCGAGGTCCGGTGATCTGAATCTAAACTTCGGGTTTCGCAATGCCTGATTATACCTGCTTCATTCTGCCCAAATAAAGCATGAAAAAAGAAATAAACTCAGGCGTTTCCCGGCCTGAAATGGAAGATATGTGCTGATATGCTATCATAGCAAGGATTAACCCAGATTGCAGCCATTGCCCTTTCATCTGTTAAAGTTTGATTGTTTCATAACTAAATTGATTAACATTTTTTCAATTTACCTGTAGGGGGGTACAGTCATAAAAATTCTATCGCACGTATAAGGCGTTCATTTGGTTTGTAGTACACAAGGGGTGTTCTTTTTTGGTCAGTATTTGCCACCTTTGAGACTTGTATTTTAAAGGAACCATACGCAAACATCCTGAAACAGGAATTTTGAGCAGTTACTACCGCCTGGTAGAAAGTTACCGCAATGCTGATAATAGAATTTGTCATCGCACCATACTCAATATTGGTTTCATGGAAGATGCTGCGCCAGAGCAGTTGAATAAAATCCAAAAACAGCTGACCGAAAAATATGAGCATAAGCAATCTTTGTTCAACTTGGCAGATGACCCAATTGTAGAAAAATATGTTGAAGAATTATGGCAGCGTATTATTGCCTCCAGGAAACTGGATATCGTACCGGTAGAAAAACTTTCAAGAATGGTTGATGCCGATACTCTACGCCATAGTAATGTAAGGGAAATAGGAACAGAATTTATATGCCATAACACATGGAACAAACTACAACTCACTGAATTGCTCTTAAAGCAGGGCTTCAATGAAGATGAAGCAAAGCTTGCAGCCACCCAGGTTATCAGCCGGGCCGCCTACCCTGCATCAGAATTAAAAACGGCAAGTTGGATCAAAGAAAACTCTGCCGTGTGTGAGCTCACAGGTTATGATATGGGGAAACTGACAAAAGACAAATTATATCAAAGTGCCTTGCACTTATACGACGTAAGAGACGCGCTGGAAAAACATTTGTCTAATCGCACCAATGAACTTTTTGATTTAGAAGATAAAATCATTTTGTATGACCTTACCAATACCTATTTTGAAGGTGAAAAGCGAAGAAGCAAACTCGCCAATTATGGCCGCAGCAAAGAAAAGCGAAGCGATGCAAAATTAGTGGTGCTGGCATTAGTTGTAAATGTAGAAGGCTTCATAAAATATTCCTCCATACTGGAAGGTAACATTGCGGACAATGAAACACTTGGTGCAATGATAGAAAAATTATCAAAACACACCTGTAGTCCAAATATAGTGATAGTGCTTGATGCTGGCATCGCCACAGAAGATAATTTAGAACTGATAGCTAAAAAAGGTTACAAATATCTTTGTGTTAGCAGGAGCAGGCTTAAAGATTACCAAACAGTAGCTAACAGGCTTACGGTGTTGATGGACACCAAGTCAAAGAAAACCCTCAGGCTAAAGCAGGTTACCACAGAAAAGAATACTGATTATTACCTGGAAGTAAAAAGTCCGGACAAAGCCATGAAAGAAACTGGCATGAAAGAGTTGTTTGAAAAAAGATTAGAGGAACAATTACAAAAAATACATGCAGCCATACATCGAAAAGGTGGTATCAAGCGATTGGATAAAGTCCATCAGCGCATAGGAAGAGCAAAAGAAAAATATCCTTCTGTGGCCCAGTATTATAATATTGAAGTCACATCAGATGAAAAAACAAATAACGCAACGGAAATAAGCTGGCAAAAAGACCCGATAAAATATGAGGCCAAGATAGAAAGCCTGGGCATTTATTTTTTAAGAACAAATATGAATGTATCCGATGAAGTGGTTGTCTGGGACATTTACAACACTATCAGAGAAATTGAAAATGCATTCCGCACTCTAAAAACAGATCTTGACCTACGCCCTATATACCATAAGAATGACAATGCAACAATGGCGCATTTGCACCTTGGAATATTAGCCTACTGGCTGGTTAATACAATCAGATACCAATTGAAAAACCACAACATCAACAGTAGCTGGAGGGAGATAGTCAGAATAGGCAACAGTCAAAAGATGATTACCACAAGCGGCACTAACACCTTTGGAAAAACAATAGTAACCAGAAAATGTTCCGAACCCGAAGAGCAATTAAAAAGAATTTACGACATCCTACAAAGCAAATACAGACCCTTCATGAAAAGAAAATCTGTAGTACACAAACTGGAACTGAAAAAAAACGAAACTCAATATGAGCGCCGACTTCTGTCTGGATAGCTGCAATCTGGGTTAAGGCTCCACCGGCTTTGAACCATTCAATTTGTTGGTGATTGTAGGTATGGTTTACCTTAAATGACTCTGAAGTTCCGTCAGGGTGCTTTAATACGACGATCAAGGGAGTTCCTTCTTCGAAATTATCCAGGCCAATGATGTTTATCGTATCATCTTCGCAGATCTTATCATAATCTTCCTTATTGTCAAAAGTAATACCAAGCATCCCTTGCTTTTTAAGATTGGTTTCATGAATACGGGCAAAAGATTTTACCAATACCGCTTTCACTCCCAAATGGCGGGGTTCCATTGCTGCATGCTCCCTGGAAGAACCTTCTCCATAGTTTTCATCTCCTACGATTACAGACCCGATTCCTGCAGCCTTGTAAACTCTTTGAGTATCGGGTAAAGGGCCATATTCCCTTGTCAATTGATTCTTTACAAAATTGGTTTTTTCATTAAAGAAATTGACTGCACCTATTAATAAGTTATTGCTGATATTATCCAGGTGGCCCCGATATTTTAACCAGGGACCAGCCATGGAGATGTGATCCGTAGTACATTTGCCTTTAGCTTTTATAAGGAGTTTTAAGTTATC
>JBBPYM010000181.1:0-4434 GCA_038199905.1 Chitinophagales bacterium
TGAAAGCCTTGGTGCCTCCATGATCCCCAGGAAAATGTTTATAACGATTCTTTCACAATTGACAACATAAACGTCAGCGTACTAACTTTTTGAATTCTTGGTAATTAGCGATAAATTTGATAACTGTAAGTGTTATTTCTTACTTAACCCATTCATTCATTTTTAAACTTACTAATCATGGCAAAAATTTCCTTCCAGGTAACACTGGAAAACGTTGAGATTTCAAATGCTCAAAAAAACAAACTTGAAAAAGAAATCAATGCACTTGTTGCACGTTATCTTGTCAAGGGGGTTTCTGTTGATGAGCCGCTCGGACTCAAGTTAAAACCAAACCCTGAGTGGCTTGGACTATGGTTGAAAAAATTCAAAAGTATTGAAGACCTAAGGGCGAACCCAGGATTCAAAAAGTACACACTTAAGGTACCGCAACAATAATGAAGGAGATAAAAAGCTGTCCCAGTTCAACTGCTTCAGAAGGGTCTACTCTCCTTGGGGTAATTAATAAGAACGGCACCGTTGGTTATATCACCAACAAAACAGAAGTAAAAGGCGAATTATACGAAGAGATACTAAAAAAAGGAGACCTGGAAAAGCATTTCCGTTTTAGCAACGACTGTGTTGAATCTGGCTGCAATCAATGGCAGTCAGGGAAATGCGGTGTTATCACGAAGATCTTCCATGTTAATGAAGGTCTTGAACTGGAAGCTCAACTCCCAAACTGTTCTATCCGATCATCTTGTCGGTGGTATTCACAAGAGGGCGCTAAAGCATGCAGCTTTTGTCCTTACATAATTACCGACATGCTAAAGAAGAAGGAAACAGCAACAGCAGGGATCCGATAACGTTAATGGTTAGTTGTTAATGATTAGATATTCTAACGTTAACGACTAACCATTTTCTTTTTGTGAGAGTTGTTGATTTGCATGTGAATGCTAAGGCGCTTCTTCCCATCTTCCGTTCCGCTGGAACGGATTCTTTGTGATTGGTTTTCTACCCACCTGCCGTTCCGCTGGAACTTGGAATACTGAACATAAAAACAACGTATATTTTCATGCCTCACGCTCATCAACTGTTCCGCTGTAATGAAAGACAGCCCTCAAAAGGAGGGTAACCAGTTGCAGTCACCCTGACAACCTTCAGAAAAACTTATTGTTGAAATAGGAGTGGAAGTCAGCAGTTAGGTTGTCTTCGTGCACCTTGTGCCTCCTTTGTGTGCCTTGTGGTTAAAAAAAGATCATTCAAAGGCTGCCAAAGATCCATTCTCTATAATCATCGCACCATCAAAATCTCGTTCCCAAATAATAAGGCAGCATATTTCTCCATGTTGGCCAGTCGTGCCGCATATCTTCTCCCCAAACATCCAATTCGTAATTAATTCCTTTGCTGTACAGCACCCCCGCAAACCGACGCGCAGCATCAGGATCCTCATATTCGCCACTACCGGTAACAAGATGAAGATGGTGGCTCCTCCGGATCTGTTCCAAAATATTGTGATCATTTAAATTTGGCACATAATGTATAGGACTATTGAAATATACATCTTCATCAAAATACCCCCTGGTATATTCGGTGAGATCATACACCCCGCTCAAAGCAAGACATCCATTAACAAGATCCGGCCTTTTTAAAAACAGGTTGGCACTATGCAGCGCGCCAAAGGAAGCACCGCAGGTGATGATAGGGGTTTCCCAGCTAGTATTGTTACGGATAAAGGGCACAACTTCATTGTAAACATAATCATTGAATGCCAGGTGCCTGATAATCTTATCGCGCGGGTTCATACCATAATTCATCCAGCTTTCAGTGTTGATGCTGTTGATGGAAAAAACCTTCACTTTGCCTGCATCCACAAAAGGAGCAATGGAATCCATGAGCTGAAAACGTTCATACTCGAGGTAGTCGGCAGCAGCTGTAGGAATCATCAATAAAGCAAAGCCATGCCATCCGTATACCGCCATAGGCATTTCCCTGTTGAGCGATGGGCTATGCCAGGAACTTAGCTCTCTTTTCATAGTGATTGATTTAGCATTGAAAATACATCATATATCCATTGCTGTCAAAAACCACTTAGGGAGCAAAAATTGCCCCCTCCAAATAAAAATTTGTGAAATTTTGGTGTAACTTTAATTCAACTTAGAACGCTAAAGGTTATTTCCCAAAGGCAGGCATTTACTATACTTACAGGATTTCTTCTACCGCCCTAATCATTCAAGGTTTTTCCCAAACGATTATCCGGCCACGCACTTTCTAACTATAAAATTTGTTTTATGAAAAAACTTCTAAACGTTAAGGATGCCAGTTCCACAAAAATCGCGTTGATAATAATAGCCGTTTATGGCCTGATCTTTACCGTAACCTATATTGCCTGGTAACTATTTACTCCGTAGGTAAATAATTACCTTTTCAAGCCCGTTTTCATTCCATCCTGAGCCACCTTCCAGTTGCGACTGTTTCTTTTGTACCTACAGTTTAGAAAAGGCGAGCTTGAGGTGTGGGTTCTTTTCGGCGTGTTGGTATACCAGTCCGCGAACGTAATCGTTGTCGGGGTACTGGGTCAGATTAGTTTTCAGTTCGTTGATGTCGGATACCGTGTACTGCTGTGGCACATATCCCATACCGTAAAATCGTCCCTGTTCAATCAGCAGGCAGCTTTGCTCCTTGTCTGACTTTCCACTGCCCATCAAGGCAAAAGTTGGCAGTTGTTCATTCAGCGTTTCTATTGCCTGCCTTACCCGCCGGTTGTAGCTGTCAGGATCCTCGCGCGTTGGTTCCTTTTGCTTGTCTACAAAACAAAGGCCTTCATCCAGCGTAAACTCTTTCACCAGTTTTCGAAGCAGCAGGTAACCCTGTTGCAACAGGTTGAATGTATAGATCGGCTGCAGGTGTTTTCTCTTCTTTTCAATGCCCAGGCGGATATAACCGTTTTGATCCTCGAAAGAATACAGACCATAAGTGTGTTCAAAACGCTTAAGACTGCGGTTGTGTGCTGGCCATAACCGACGGATCTCTGCGCATTCAAGGATGAGGGCCATGAGTTCACTGCCACAGACCTGGTGACTGACACTGCAAACATCCCGCAAAAAATCCTGCTTGCGCCTGGTTTTATCGTTGTTGGAAAAATGATTCTTAACACGCTGTTGAAGATTTCTCGCCTTGCCCACGTAGATGATCTTACCCTTCTGGTTGTGGAAATAATAAACACCCGGGAAATAAGGCAGTTTTTCAACTTGTTCAACCGGGATATGCGGTGGCAGGTACTGTTCCTTGTTTTTGCCCTTGAGCATCACCTGCATATGGCCTTCCGTATCTGCTTCCAGTATCTTATGAAAAAGCTTTACCGTTGCAGCGGCATCACCCATCGCCCTGTGGCGGTTGGTCATTTCAATACCCATTTGCTGGCAGATAGATCCTAGTCCATACCTGGCATATCCCGGGAAAACTTTCCTGCTCAGCCGCACCGTGCACAATTTCTTACTGTTCAACTCAAACCCGTGAAGTTGTAAATGATGTTTTACAAAAGAATAGTCAAAGTTTACGTTGTGCGCCACAAATATCCTTCCTTGTAAAAGATTGAAGATATTAGCCGCCACGTCTTCAAACTTTGGTGCACCATACACCATTTCATTCGAAATACCTGTAAGTGTAGTGATGAAGTGCGGAATCGGTATGCCAGGATTGATGAGGGTCTCGTATTGGCCCTCAATAATTTTTCCATCAAACAGTACGATAGCAATTTCAGTAATCCCATTGGCGCCGGCAAAGCCACCTGTAGTTTCAATATCTATGATCGCGAAAGACAATTAGGTTCGTTTTATAACCAAAAATACTAAATCTTTTGGCAAGAAAATCACTCCCTAATTTTGTACCTTTGCCGTCCGTTTAAAAGATACTTTAGTCATGGAACTCAGCAAAAATTACATTCCCGCAGCCATAGAGGAAAAATGGTACAAACATTGGCTGGACAAGAAATATTTTAACAGTCAGCCAGACAAGCGCCCTGCGTTTACCGTAGTCATTCCTCCACCCAACGTAACCGGTGTACTTCATATGGGACATACCCTGAATGAAACCGTACAGGACATCCTTGTGCGCAAGGCGAGAATGAGTGGTTTTAACGCCTGCTGGGTTCCCGGCAGCGATCACGCCTCGATAGCGACGGAATCGAGGGTGGTAAACATGCTGAAAGAAAAAGGCATCGACAAAAATGACCTTAGCCGCGAAGAATTTCTACAATACGCTTTTGAATGGAAAGAAAAGTATGGCGGTATCATCTATAACCAGATAGAAAAGCTGGGCTGCAGCGTTGACTGGAACCGGGCGACCTTCACGATGGATGACCATTACTACGAAGCTGTTATCAAGGTTTTTGTAGACCTGTATAATAAGGGCGGTATCTATCGCGGTGCAAGAATGATCAACTGGGATCCTGCCGCA
>JBBPYM010000182.1:0-3007 GCA_038199905.1 Chitinophagales bacterium
ACGTTTCTTAGTTGACGCTCTCAAGCAGTCAATTTTCTCATAAGCAGTTAGTTTTGGTTACGGCCCCTGTTTCAACAGGGGCCTTTGTTTTAATGATCAATTTAAACTCAAAAAACATTAAGCCGTTCAAACTGATTGTAGAAAAATTTCCTCTATTTCAGGTCAATAATTTCACATTACATATCCCATAAGCAATTCCTGCACTCAGCAGATCTGCAATTATATCGCCCTGGTCAAAACTTCTATTAGGTATAAAGTTTTTTTGGACATATTCGATTGCGATACCGTTGAAAGCTGCGAACAGGAAAACGCAGAAGAAAGAAATTTTAAGTTTTTCTCGGGATAGTCCTTTCTGACTCAGGTAGTAGCACCATAAGCCCACGAGCGTACCAAAAATAATGATATGTACTAATTTATCAAGATCGGGAATGCTGAACATACCGCCTGTATCTGGAAGAGTAGATCCCGGAAGACATAATATAATCTGGATAAAAATGGTCCAGGCAATAGGGATGTATAATTTTGCAAAATATTTTTTCAATAGGAGCGATTTGGAACCAAAACTAAAGCTTTTAAGAATAAAAGCTGGCAGTAATCAGGTTTTTACATTTCCGAGCACATACATCAGTTCCATGGTAGGGGCAACACTTCCACCCTTTTTCTCCAGTGTAATTGCAAATCCTTGTGCGTTAGGAATTTTCTTCATCTTAACAAAAGCAGTCTCGGTATTGGTATCAAACACGCCCGCGTCAACAGGCTTGCCATCTACCAGTGCCCATAACTGGTATTGTTTGCCTGCTTCAGGTTCCGGCATGTTGTTAACCCGCAGGTAGACTTCTTCCTTAGTTTTATTCCAATATACAGTAGCCAGGCTGTTAGGTGCAGGACTCGTAGCAACGTTACTGCCTGGCATCTTCACAATGATCATGTCAGGATCTTTCAGTATCGCAAGGTCACTTTCGTAAGTCTGAACCTTTGTTTCCAGTGCCTTATTGGTTGAAGCCAGTTGCTGTTGGCTGGCAAGCAGATTTTCGTATTGAGCCAGGTAATTTTTATTTTGATTAAAAAAGTAAAAGTTCAGGGCGGTGCTTACAACTAAAAGGACTACCGCGGCGGCAACAAAATAACGCATCCGGTTTAATGAAGAAAGAATCTTATCATCATGTGATCCTTTATTCATAGAAACCACGCGTGATTTACCAGTATTAGCTTCAGTTGCTATCTCAGCAAAAATTTTACTTTCAAGGTCAGATGGTGGTTGAATAACATTCATAAAAGCCTGCTGTTCTAACAAGATCTCAAAGTTCTCCCTTGCAGCTATTACCTCAGGGTATGCCGCACACATCCTTTCGAATTCAGCCCTTTCCGTAGCGTCTGCCAGGCCCAATACATAGTTTTCAACTATGCCATTTGATATGTATTCCTTGATGTTCACTTTAAATGCTCTCTAAGTTGAATCAATGCAGTGCGTATCCTTGTTTTAACGGTTCCCAACGGTATGTCTTCAATTTCAGCAATTTCTTCATGAGTGTAACCCTTGAAGTAGGCGAGATCAATTAATACCCTCGATTCTGATTTTAGTTTTAATAATGTTTTTTTCAATCCAATATTGTCCATGTTCATATGAGTCGACTGGCCCGCAATATTTAATTCGGGGGTATCAGGAAACACCTGGTTCTTTTTGCTGTTCTGGTACGCTTTAGAGCGCAGGAAATCAATCGAAGCATTCCTGGCTATATTGAGCATCCAGGTAAACAACCGTCCTTTAGATTGATCATAGCTTTCGATCTTTCGCCAGATATTTATAAAAACTTCCTGAAGTACATCATTGGCTAGTTCCTGGTCCGGAACTATTTGCAAAACAATAGTATAGAGGGCTCCTGAATAATTACTATACAGGTAGCTAAAAGACTGGTTATCCCTGCCTTTCAACATCATTACCAATTCAGGTTCAGTATATGTTGGAGTGGTGCCCAAATATTCAGTGTGATTGTGGTCTAAATATAGTGATAAAAAGTTTCAATTTGTAAACCACTGATATACATACGAAAATATGATTTTAATGGTTTTGTATTGTGAAAATAAAATGACTTGTTTTAGCCGGCAAGGTTTTTATAGGCAGTGGCATCGAGCAGCTTACTGACATCTTCCGGATTAGTAACCGTCATTTTAATCATCCATCCCTCACCGTAAGGGTCAGTGTTTATTAACTCAGGAGAATTCCCCAATACAGGATTTACTTCGTTAATGGTACCCGCAACAGGCAGATACAAATCACTGACCGTTTTAACAGCTTCCACTGTACCAAAAATAGCTTCGGCTTCGAGCGCTTTACCAACAGTTTCAATTTCCACATATACGATATCGCCCAATTCACTTTGAGCAAATTCTGTGATCCCGATTGTAGCTACATTGCCTTCTAACTTAATCCATTCATGGTCCTTGGTATAACGTAAAGCCTCCGGAAAATTCATATTGGTATTTTTGATAATTGCAAAGATTCGTAAATTATTGATTATTGCTGAATTATTATTTAGTAGCGCTGTTTTTCTTTCTATTTAGTTTCAGAGGATTTTCTCTTTACCAAATAAGCCTTTATTATCCGGATATCTTGTAATGGTTTGTCTCCTTGCTGCCGACCAGATGTCGGTTCTGCAGCGATCTTGTCAATAACTGGCAGGCCGTTAATAACTTCTCCAAATACCGTGTAATTCATATCCAGGTGTGGTGCACCTCCCATGGTTTTATAAACTTCCCTGTGTGCAGGCGGCAGCTTTCTTCCTTTTAATTGGAATACTTCTACTGAATCCAGTGCGGCATCTGTAAAAACTTTTCCCTGCACAAGATAAAACTGGCTACCGCTGCTGGCTTTCAATGGGTTGTTATCATCTCCTTGCCGTGCCGCAGCTATAACACCTTTTTTATGAAACAGTGCTGGTACGAACTCGGCAGGGACTGTGTACCGCTTTTGTTTTGCTAAAGAGTCTCTGCCCATTGCCTTTCCGCT
>JBBPYM010000183.1:0-48104 GCA_038199905.1 Chitinophagales bacterium
CTGCTAAGAACCCGTCTTGATGTCAAGTTCCGGAGGAACATAAGGTGGGTAGAAGAAAACACAAAAAAGCGTCACGGTTCCAGCGGAACGGAAGAAGGTAAAAGAGCTCGCCATACACTAATCTCCGAATTGACCCGGACCAAAACGTTTTGTGTATTTATTTTTCTTGTTCTAACCCACCTGTTGGAGATGACAAAAAAGCGTTCAATCTAAAAACATTTCGCATTTTAAAGACCAACAATTCGGGGTCAACCGATTTAATAATTTCGGTATTAGTCCTTTTTAGTCACCCCCGAGAGATGCAAAATTGAAATCTGTTATTGCCAAGGGAATGTGTGCTAGCAGCGTTGATTTAGTCAAGCTGCTATGAACCCGTCTTGATGCCAAGTTCCGGAGGAACGTAAGGTGGGTAGAAAAAAATCAATAGAGTTCCTCTGTTCCAGCGGCACGGCCCAAGGCAAACGGAGCTGCCTCTCTCGCCGGCCCGAGCAGTGCACACCTAATATTGATCAGTTGCCTGCGGTAAAGACTTTTAACACCAACGCTGCCACCTCCAGCCCATTGGCCAGCGCCCCCTCAACCGTGCCCATCTCCGGACCATCATACAAAGCCTCACCCGCAAAAAATATCGTATTCTCAACGGGCATGCCTAACTGTTGTCTTGCGGCGGGTGTTTCGGGCGTAACGTATGAGTAGGCGCCTAGAGTAAAAGGGTCGGCAACCCAATTAAACACCTGAGAATGGACAAGTTTTTCCAGCAGTTGCTCCATGGTTAACGAAAAAATTGTGCACAGGGAACCTAATGCCTTGTCCAGCATTTCTGCATCACCAGTTTCCCTATGTGATCCGGCTCCGGGCCCTGCAAGCCAACCGGTAAGCAACGGAGAGTCATCAGGAAATTGCGACCACCAGGTAGGAATTGGCTCCCCTGAAAAAAGCCAGCCCATGCTGTTTAAATCTTTTCCATCCGCAAACAGCGGGTCCTTCCAGAAGGGACTGTTAAATAACAGCAATACTTTTATAACGTTACCAAAACCTAATAACTTCAATGCTTGCTGGTGATCGGGTAAAGCAGGTGTAAACGAAATGGCAGCCTTGCTACTATCTTCAGCCTGTAGCACTCCTAATGAAACTGTAGTGACGATTTTTTTGGCTGTATAACGCTTATGTTCATGCGTTATAACTTCAACCTTATTCTCCACCCAGCTCACCTGTTTAACGATGCTTGAGGTGTGGATACTACAACCTTTGTCTCTGCATTCTTTTTCAAGATACCTGATCGCCTGGATATACCCGCCATCAACCCGGTGTTGATCACCATCATTGTTGCTTTCCCATTCAGTGCGTAATGCAAAGGCGCTCGCCCTCTTTATATCACCCGAATCATATCCTTCCACAAAGCCTTTAATCTCTTGCTTTAACCCTGCATATTTATCGTCACTGAAATTGGTTTCCAGGAAGCTGGCTACCGTAATGTCCTGTCGCAACTCATCTAATTTGTTAGTGATCAGGTCATCTTTTTCTTTAAAACCAGTATCCTGTTGCAACCCGCAGTCTGCAAATCGCCAGGCATCACCACCGCTGGCACGGTACTGTAAACCAGCTTCTTTAAGCAGGTTGATTGTTACAGGCAGGTTGCCATGAATGAATTCAGCACCGGCTTCTACCGGCAATACAAAAGCAGGATTTTCAATGGTAAGAATTCTTCCTCCCACCCGGTCCCTGGCTTCCAGGATAACCACATTAAACCCTTCCTGGCTAAGTTTGCGGGCTATCATAAGCCCCGAAGCGCCGGCTCCCACTACGATAACGTCTTCTGTTCTCATGAGGCGATTGATTTTAATGCTAACAACCCGCCCTTCAATATCGTTGATGAACTATCACTCATCCCATAATATTTTCCTGCCCTCTTTGGCTGATTGCCGCGCTTTCTCCAGGATCTTTACAACAATCAGGTTGTTTTCCAGTGATGACAGATCCTGTGAAGAGCTTATCTTATTTCCTAACAATGCGGTAAGATAAGGGATGTAGTGTTGGTAGGGTGCAGCAGCTTGCGGCAGTTGCTGTAGCGTATAAGGTTGATTGCCTTTTTCTTTTAAGCGAATGGTGTTGCCATTTACAGCCTGCAGGTAACCGGTTTTTCCAAACACCTCCAGGTCCTTTATGCCAAAAGGCCAATTCCAGGAAGCCTCAATAATGCCGGTGGCTTCGGGGTATTCCAGTAAAATGGTCGCATCATCGTCAACCTTTGGATAAATGTCTGGTTTTATATGCCTGGTTATGGCGGTTACTGAAATGGGCGGCTGCCCTTTCATCAGCCATGTCATCAGATTAGCACCATAACAGCCAAAATCAACCAATGCCCCTGCACCGTTTTTTTCGGGGTCCGTGAGCCATTTGAAAAATTCTTTACTTACTCCAATCTCCTTGGGACCCTCATGACCATCATGAACGACCATTTTACGGATGGCACCAATAGCAGCGCTGTCAACGATTTTCTTATACAATAATTGATTGCTTGCATACCAGCTGGTTTCGTAATTTGTAAGCAATTGTATCTTGTACTGCCTGGCCAGCGCAGCCATTCGCTCTGATTGTTTAACCGTAACGGCAAGAGGCTTCTCCACCATAACGTGGATGCCTAGTGGCGCACAAAGTTCCACTACAGCGGCATGGTCGGATATGGCATTGAATGCGAGTACTGCCACGGGTTTCTGGTATTTTAGCAGGGTGAAAAGGTCCTTATAAAACAAAGAATCCGGCAACCGGTATTGTCGCTTTATCCGACCCACCAGTGTAGTATCTGCTTCCGCGATGCCGATAATGATAACTTTCCCGTTTTTAAACTGCTGCAGTACCCCGCCAACATGATCATGGTTCAACCCCGCAAGCGCAATTCTTAAAGGAGCCTGGGCTTCAACAGTTTTGGTTATCATCACCAACGCAAAAAGTAACACTGCTGATTTAATGCAGGATTTTAATTCGCAACCTTTCCAAAAAGAGCAGAACATAAAATCAATTTTTGATGAACAAATTTTAAGCAGAGATACATTGTCCTAAACTATTCAAACCCATAGCTGTCAACTTACAGCCGATGGTTATTTCAAACTAATCAAATACTCCACCACATCAGCCAGTTTCTTTTCATCAAGACCAAGGCTGGTAGGATCCGGCATCATGCTCGTTTCCATCTTTTTGCGAGAAACAATATCACTTGCTTTAACAACATGTTGCTGACGGGCAGCGTCTTTAATGACGACAGTTTGGCCGTCACCAATCAGGAAACCATAAATCGACTGTTTGTCCTTTGTATTTATCAACCATGGCTCATATCCAAACACGATACTCGCACTGGGATTAATAATGGCATCCAGCAGGCTTACACGATCGTACTTTTTCCCAATTGTTGTTAGCTCCGGACCAAGATCATTGCCCAGTTCTCCCGCCTTATGACAAGCGGCACAACTACCAGCAAAAACCGCCTTACCCTGGCTCGCCTCGGGTTTTAACTGCGAGATTGCCTGGATAGAAAATACTTTATTTAAACCTGGCCTTTCAAAATATTCACTTGCCTGCACACGTACTCCCTGATCGGGGTTATTAAAAATAACGCTGCTGATGGTTCTGTTAATGTCACCGGTGAGCTTTTTAGCAGCTGCCATTTGAATGAGCAGTTGACCACCAGCTGGATTTTTTGCCATCTGTGTGGCTATTTTAAGCTTTTCTTCTTTGGTAGTTTTTACGTTAGATAACTTACCCTGCAACACCAGCATCTGCTGGCGCTGTTTATCAATCGCCAGGTTTGCGCTGTCCTTCGTGGCATCTCCTGTAGCAACAAGATCTATCCAGTCATTCGTTTTCCTAAACTTCAGCCACCAGGATGCCTCGTCCGAAACGTCTTTGATCTTGCTGCTCGCAAGTTCTGACATAACGTCCGCCGCTTTTTTATTTTTTATAAAAGCCAGTGCCACCATTGCTTTTTTTCTTTCTTCTTCAGAAAGTTCTGCAGACATCGCTCTGGTTTTTAACCCATTTATTGCTGCTGCGGGGTGGAGACGCCAGGTCAGGTCCGCAAATGGTTGACTCCACTGTGTTGGTGCAGCGCTACCCATAGCTGATTTTAATAACGCATAAGCCTGGTCCTGGCGGCCGTCCATGGCAATACCCAATGCTTCCAGGTAAGAGCGATCTTCCCCGTTATACATTTTAGAAAGGGAGGTAAGCACATCCCCGGATTTATTTAAAGGAACATCCCGGAGAGACACCGCAACTTCGCGCCGCACGGCCGCCGACGGATCCTTTACTAACTGTCTCGCATAGGGCATTATATCTGTCTTTGCCTGTCTCAACGCCCTGTATGCGGTAATTCGGATGTCGGGATTTTTATGTGTAAGTAATGATTCAACTACCGTAATACCTTTGGCACCTAATCGTGCAAGCACCCATACGGCCCTTGCCTGGACATATGGATTCTCTGAATCCAGCAGTTTTTTTACCGGCCCAACAGCTGTTTCACCGGCGGCAACCAGTTTTATAAAACCCAGGTTACGTACATTGATAGCAGGATTTTGCAACGCTTCAATCTGTCCTTCCATGGTGGTTACATCTACCCTGGGCATTTTCAGTATTTTGTTTTTTGGCGTTATACGATAGATGCGACCGTAACCAGTTTTATCTTTCATCTGATGGCCGCCAACGATCGGATCGTACCAGTCGGCAACATAAATTGCACCATCCGCCCCGATGCTCACATCACTCGGCCTGAACCATTTGCGACGGTCCTGCAGGTGCGCGGAATCGTTCCACACGTATGCCTCGTTGTCACCCGGAATGGATGTTATAAAATTGCTCCTTTTCATCTCGTAACCTGCGCCAGCAGGCTCTGTCCTGTAGCCAAAAATTACATTTCTTCCTGCATCAGCGCTGAGCAGCATGCCACGATATTGTTTTCCAAGGGCATCACTTTCGTTAACTACGATACCGGTGGGAGAGCCGGCGCCACTATTGTCACCAGCAGGTATAACGCCGGGATCATCCTGGTGCCAGTGAGCGGTAAATGTACTTTGTCCCGGCCTGCGGTCAGCCTGCCAGAACCTTGTACCATCGGCGCTGAAGTAACCTGCGTTACCACCTTCCATGAGGAAAGTCGTGCGACAGGTGACCACCTGGTCGTCATTATCATTCTGCCACATGTTGCCATAGGAATCCAGTGCCAGTTCGTACGCGTTTCTGAAATTATGCCCAAGTACTTTTAACCCCATTCCATCTGCTCCTATCCGCAGCGCTAGTCCACCAACCCATACTTTTCCATCATCGCTTATCATTCCGCCCTTATTAACTTTATTATAAGGAGATCCGCCCGTATAAAGACTACCAGATCGTAATGTAAACCCTGCCGCGTCTGTTACAAGATGGGGACCCGCATTGCCGGTATTAAAATACCAGTTGCCATCAGGCCCCGCCACCATGGAATGTAGACTATGGTCATGATCGAGGCCACCAAAGCCCTTCAGGAAAATTTCTTTCTTATCAGGTTTGTCATCATTGTTTTCATCTGTATAAATTATTATATTGGGCGCGCATGAAACAATCGTTTTATTTCCTATAACGGCTATGCCTAAAGGCGAAACAAGGTCACGGTCTTCCACAAAAACGGATGACTTGTCGCACTTGCCATCACCATCGGTATCTTCCAGGATCATTACACGATCTCCTTTTGCATGATGAAAAAATTTGGTGGAATCGTTATTGTAGTTTCGATAGTTGGCTGCCTCGGTTACCCATATGCGCCCACGTGAGTCGATATCCATATTTGTAGGATTATAGAACTGCGGTGATTCGGCCCACAATTCGGCCTTAAGGTCGTCGGGTAAAATGAGCGTTAAACTGTCATCAAGTTCCCTGACCGTTGCAACTTCCGGATGCCTTGTTGCCATAAAAGCAGCAGAAAATATAAAGATGAACGTAAGAGAAGCAATCGTTTTTTTCATAGCGTGTTTTAAAAGAGATTAAGAGTTTTCCAGGCAATGTATCAGCTCATCACTGATCTTAAATAGTTGAGATTCTTAATATAGCTCTCCAGCATGTCTTGTTTTTCGGGCACAGCACCTTCAATCTGCAGCCAGCCAGTATATTTTATATCGTCAATAGCTTTTCTTACCTCCGCGAAGTCTACCTTACCCTGGCCAAGAAGATAACCGTTTTCTTTACAATGAAACTCGCAGATATTCTCTTTTCCCAACCACCTGATCTCGTCATAGATGTTATAACCCATCTGGTTGGAATTACAAACGTCATAATACACTTTTACGCTTTTTGACCCCACTGAGTTTATGATGTTCATATGTTCTTTCGCGCTTAGCCAGGATTCAATTCCCAGCAATACCCCAGCTTTTTCTGCTTTGGGTGCCACCTTTTGTAATTTTTCAATAACAACCTTTTGCCCGGCCGGATCGTTTCTCAAATCTCCTTCGTTAAAAAAAGCAAGTAATATTGATTTTACACCCAATGCTTTTGCTGTGTCGATACTGTCACTCACCCACTGGTCAGTCCGGGGGTCGGATTTGTAAGGCACCCGGTTCAGTTCGCCAATTGCCAGCCCGCCAATTTGTACTCCGTTTTCTTTGGCGGCATCCTTATAAGATTGTTGTAGCTTTTTATTACGTAACTGCATGTTGTTTGCTGCAGTACCAAGACTTAACTGTACACCATCCAGCCCTATTTTCGCAGCGGTTTGCATGGCTTCGAGGTTACCCATCTGACCAATGGACCAATCGCAGGCACCTATAGAAAATCGTTTAGCCGGAGCGGCAAAGAATTGTCGGAGATCAAATGCGGCGATCACCGGCACCCCCACGGCGAGGTGTTTTAGCATGGCGCGCCGGTGTATAACTGGTGATTTCATATGGCTGAGATGATTTAGGTTTGGAAGATAAATATATTTCAGCACAAAACCACTACACCGGCAGGAGAAAACGACCCCACGAGCGTGGCCTAAAGATGCTACATGTATTCTTCTTTCCACCCCCTGTCACCCTGTCTCCGTGGTTCAAAAAACTGCATCCACCTCATGTTTTCCATTCCGGGTCACCGTTGTTCAACAACCCCAGCTGGTTATTTTTGAAGTACTAAAATTTGCATACCTTAATTGAATTCAAAGAACACGCTTTCACTTATCGTGGACTGGTTGTCGAAACAAGTAAGGGGCCGCTACACTTCACACCTCCCAACCAGCAGGCGCTGCAAATGGACGACTTCGCGCAGTGCATTCAGTTAAATAAAAAAACACGCGTGCCTGGCGAAATGGGGCGCCGTGATCTTGTTATCATTGAAGCCATTTATAAAGCAGCACAAACAGGTGGCAAAGTGCCAGTAAAAGTCTAAATAATCTCAAGCAATCCATTAAAGAGCAAAAAGTCCTTCGTGCCTTAGCGTCTTCGTGGCAAATCTATTTGAATCTAATACTAACCGCCAGGTGTTTATTACCGGAACTATAAGCATAAAATCCTTCACCGCTTTTTACTCCCAGGTTCCCTGCCATCACCATATTCACAAGCAAAGGACAAGGAGCATATTTCTGATTGCCAAATCCCTGGTGCAAGACATTTAGTATGTTAAGACAAACATCTAGCCCGATAAAATCAGCCAGTTGCAAAGGACCCATAGGATGAGACATACCTGTTTTCATAATGGTGTCGATAACCTCAACCCCGGCAACTCCTTCAAACAAACTGTAAATAGCCTCATTGATCATGGGCATTAAAATCCGGTTGGCAATAAACCCTGGATAATCATTTACCACGCAGGGAATTTTTTCCAGTTGCGCCGTTAGCGCTACAATTGTTTCCGTAGTTTCTTTGGTGGTAGCGTAACCGTTAATCACTTCAACCAGTTTCATAACAGGCACCGGGTTCATAAAATGCATGCCTATTACCTGGCCCGGTCTTTTTGTTGAAGCAGCAATTTGCGTGATAGAAATAGAGGACGTATTTGTAGCCAGAATGGCTGTTAAGGGCGCGGCTTCATCAAGCTGACTAAATATTTGCAGCTTAAGAGAGGTGTTTTCAGTAGCGGCTTCTATTACCAGGCCGGCGTTTGCAACACCTTGTTTGAGATCAGTGTTAGTAGTGATCCGTGAAATAGCTGCGGCCTTAACTTCTTCAGAGATAACGCCCTTTGCAACCTGCCGGTCAAGGTTCCTGGAAATTGTTTGCTCCGCTGTCTCAAGTTGTAAGGGATTCACATCTATAAGTGTAACCTCAAAACCCGCCAGCGCAAAAACATGCGCAATCCCATTCCCCATTGTGCCACCGCCAACAACAGAAATTGGGAGCATAATCGAAGTTTTAAAAGCTAAATTGATGTTGAAATTATAAGGATGACATGTTGAAATCAGCAATCGGCCATTGGCTGGTTGTGATGACTAACAGCCAGGCCCTAATTCTTGTTCTTAAAATCCCCACGTTTCCAGGCCTGCACAAACTCGGCCCAGGCAAAAGGATTTAAGATGTTTTGCTGAGGCATTTGCCCCGCAGAATAATATTTGCTGGCACTCTGCCGTAGGTTAAAGCCTGCTGATTCGGCGCCATCATAAGGAAGACTTCTCATCAGAATCCGCCGTTTGCTTGCATCATTATTTTGCCGTGCGATCTCGAGGTTGTCGTCAGGAAAATTCGCATTCACAAAATCTCGTTCAAACTGTTCCCGCGTGGGTCTTGGCTTGATGATGGTAACCGGAAGGTACATGGTATCGTTCACCAGCAGTTGGATAATACTGTATTGATTGCCTTCAAGGTTTCTTGGTACATCAACCAGTTTTGGTTTGTAACCGATACTGGTAAATTCTACCTGGTCTCCTTTCATCACAACTATTGAGAAAACGCCTTCGTCGCTAGACTGTGTTCCGCGGTTCTGGCCCTTAACTAGCACACTCACGCCGGGTATGCCTCTCAGGCTGTCCGCAGTCATAATTACACCATAAAGTTGAACAACAGAATCTTTCAATTCTACAAACTGGGCCTTCGCGGCAACAGGAAAAAGAAAAGCGGCAAGTAGAAAATATCGTAAAATTCTTTTCATTAAGCGAACATTTGAGATGTAGGATAAGTTCCGTTCCTCTTTTTGAGTGATTAAGTCAATGTAATTTGTCCGCCAGTCGTTGACGCGGGTAACACCGGTATTTCAACTAACCAATGATTCTTTTTAAAAAACAAGTTCTTAACAGGTTGATTATTGGCATTTATATCGGTCAACAATTTCAAAAATAACGCTAAAACGGTAAATGATATACAAACTAATCCCGTCATTGGTTAAATTTGCTGCAAATTGTACTTTTTAACAAAATCTTGAAGAATGACGCAAGAACAGGTATTGAATGCTCTCAGCAAAGTTCAGGAACCCGACCTCGGAAAAGACCTTGTTACGCTTAACATGGTAAAAGATATTAAAATAGATGGAGCGAACGTGTCCTTTACAGTTGTTTTAACAACACCTGCCTGTCCTATGAAGGATATGATGCGAAACGCCTGCGTGGCGGCAATTCACCAAATGGTTAGCAAGGAGGCACGCGTGGAGGTTAACTTCACGGCTAACACCACTTCCAATCGCACAGACCCTAAATCGGTACTACCTAATGTAAAGAACATCATTGCCGTTATCAGCGGAAAAGGTGGCGTGGGTAAAAGCACGGTATCTTCTAACCTCGCCCTCGCGCTGGCCCAGGGCGGAGCAAAGGTGGGTTTGATGGATGCGGATATCTATGGCCCAAGCATACCAATTATGTTTGGCTTGCGGGGCGACAGGCCGATGATGAAACAGGTAGGTGAAAAAGGCATGATTGTGCCAATGGAAAGATTCGGCATAAAATTAATGAGCATCGGTTTGCTCGTGGATGAAAAAAATGCCGTGGTCTGGCGCGGACCGATGGCAAGCAGCGCCATCAGGCAATTTGTTACAGATGTGTTGTGGGAAGATCTTGATTACCTTATTATTGATATGCCGCCCGGAACTGGTGATATCCACCTTACGCTGGTACAAACGGTACCGCTTACAGGCGTTATCGTAGTAACCACTCCACAAGATGTGGCCCTTGCAGATGCAAAAAAAGGCATCGCAATGTTCGGACAGGCGCAAATAAAAGTGCCTATTATTGGCTTGGTAGAAAATATGAGCTATTTCACCCCGGCCGAATTGCCAGACAGCAAATATTATATATTTGGAAAAGAAGGCGGTAAAAAGCTGGCCGATGAATACGATATTCCTTTCCTTGGGCAGATACCATTGGTGCAAAGCATTCGCGAAGGCGGCGACATGGGCATTCCGATTATGGTAAGCGATGATATAATTTCCAGAACAGCATTTGAAGAATTTGCAGCTGCCGCTGTTCGAAGCATCTCCATGCGAAATGCACATATTGAAGCCACGAGAATTGTTGAAGTGATTGAATAGCTGACGGATCGTTTTTCTAAAGGCATTTATTTAATTAAGTTCAACCACGATGTACATCCCCCGTCGTTATGAGGAAAAAGACCGCGAAAAGATTCTTTCGTTCATGAAAGAAAACAGCTTTGCCATTTTGGTGACTGTAAAAGACGGCCTGCCCCTTGCAACGCACCTTCCACTATCCGTGGAAAAAAACGAATCCGGCAACGACGTACTCGTCGGGCATATTTCAAAAGGCAATGAACAAAAAAATACTTTGATTGATGGAACGAAACTGCTTTGTATATTCCCCGGCCCTCATGCGTACATCTCTCCCAGGTGGTACACGCAGATGAACGTGCCTACCTGGAATTATGTTTCAGTGCACGCTTATGGAACAGTTAGGATTATGGGGATCGAAGAACTTAAAACCGCCCTGTCACGCCAGGTAGACATCTACGAACAAAATATGGCTAACCCGATGAAGTTGGAAGACATTCCTGAGGAAATGTTTAATGACGATATTCTCGGAATTATTGGATTTGAGATTACCATTGACGAACTGCAGGCAGCCAGGAAAATGAGCCAGAACCGCGATGCCGAAAGTTATGGTAATGTGATCGGACACCTTGAACAGGGAAACGCAAACGCCCGGCAGGTCGCTGCAATCATGGAAGAAAAAAAATCAGAACTATTTGAAGACAAATAATTTTGTTAACTGAAGAAAACGCTAACATCTGGTATGAGAATAAACAAAGAATTATGGCAACTGGTGATTATAATAATGTTCGTCATTGGCTGTCATACGTCAAAAAACATGCGTTCGGGAATGCCCGTTTTTGACAAACAAGGTCACCGCGGATGCCGGGGGTTGATGCCCGAAAATACTATACCCGCGATGCTAAAAGCAATCGATATAGGCGTCACCACCCTTGAAATGGACGCCATGATAACGAAAGATGAAAAAGTTATACTGTCACACGATGCCTGGTTTAACCACGCCATTACCACAAAGGCTGACGGCAGTTTTATAGACGTGAAAGATGAAAAAAGCTATACCATTTTCGGGATGACATACGCCGAAACTCAGCAATATGATGTTGGTATGAAAGTAGTGCCAGCCTTCCCACGGCAGCAAAAACTTGCAGTACACAAACCCCTGCTCAGCGATGTTATCGACAGCGTAGAACTTTATTGCCGCAACAAGAAACTGCCACCCCCTTTTTATAATATTGAAACCAAATGCAGTCCTGCAAACGATAATATCCTTCACCCTGAACCTAAGAAATTTGTCGACTTGCTGATGGGTGTTATCTTACGGAAAGGTATATCTGAACGTATTATCATCCAGTCATTTGATTTTCGAACGCTGAAGATCCTTCATGAGCATTATCCATCCATAAAAACAGCTGCGCTCATCGGAACTAACAACAAGGGATCTATGAGCGATCAGGTCAAAGACCTTGGTTTTGTGCCAACAATTTATAGCCCTGAATACTCACTCGTTACCAAGGAACTTGTGGCAGATTGTCATCAACAAAATATGAAGGTGATACCCTGGACGGTCAATGATAAAACCAAAATTGATAACCTCCGCGCCCTGGGTGTTGACGGTATCATATCCGATTTTCCGGATTTGTTTTAAGAGGTAGTTGCAAAACCTTATGGCATTGGTCAGAAACTTCCTTTTCTTTGTTTCAAATTAACCCGGATGAACCGCAATCGTATCATTGAGCAGATCAGGCAAAAACAAAGTTATCTCTGTATTGGCCTGGATACCGATATCGAAAAAATTCCTCGTCACTTATTATCAGAACCCGACCCTGTTTTTGCTTTTAACAAAGCGATCATTGATGCCACAAAAGATGTATGCATAAGTTATAAGATCAATACGGCTTTTTATGAATGTTTGGGTTCAAAAGGCTGGGAATCACTGGAACGTACCGTGGATTATATACCCTCGAACATATTTACCATAGCAGATGCAAAACGTGGTGATATCGGCAATACTTCATCGCAATATGCAAAAGCCTTTTTTGAAACATTGAAATTCGACGCAGTTACTGTCGCCCCTTACATGGGTGCAGACAGCGTGCGGCCATTTCTGGAATACCAGGATAAGTGGACCATATTGCTGGCGCTGACTTCAAACACAGGGGCCAGCGATTTTGAATTACAAAAACAGGGTGATGAGTATCTGTATGAGAAAGTCATCAGAACCGCAATGTCATGGGGAACACCTTCTAACCTGATGTTTGTAATAGGCGCCACGCAGCCCGACTGGTTTGCAAAGATCAGGGATATTTCTCCGGAGCATTTTTACCTGGTTCCTGGTGTGGGTGCACAGGGCGGAAGCCTGGAACTTATTTCGAAAAATGCGATGAACAAAGATATTGGCCTGCTGGTGAACGTTAGCCGGGCAATTATCTATGCATCAAAAAATGACGATTTCGCTGCCGCTGCCGCTGCCGCTGCATCAGTCTACCAAAAGGAAATGGCAGTATTTTTATGAATAAGATAAACACGTTTAGTATAAGGCTGGTACCATTAATATATCAACAACAATAATTATCTTTCAACACGCAAATCTACATCTCACATAAGTTAACCCTATGGCCAGCATATCTACTTCGCAAAGACTGTATTCACTGGATGCCCTTCGTGGTTTTGATATGTTTTGGATAATGGGTGCAAGCGGCATCATTGGCAGTCTTTATAAAGCTACCGGTGCTCCATGGCTCGGAGCAATCGAAGCACAACTGGAACACCCCGCCTGGCACGGTTTCCATGCTTATGACCTCATCTTCCCGCTGTTTTTGTTTATGGCAGGCGTGGCTACACCCTTCTCAACCGGCCGCGAAATGGAACTCGGAAAAAAGAAGAGCAGGATACTGACCAAGATAGTAAGAAGAGGGCTGACGCTGGTTTTGCTCGGACTTATCGTCAATAACCACCTGAAGATAATGCCGATTTCGGAAGTGCGTTTTGGCAGTGTGCTGGGCCATATCGGTATCGCGTATATGTTTGCCAATATCATTTATTTATATGCCAGTCAGAAGGCACAGTTTGTCTGGTTCTGCGGTATCCTCGTAGGTTACTGGCTACTTTTTGTTTTCGGATCCGCGCCGGGTTTTCCTCATGGAGATATGACGATGGAAGGAAATATTGCTTCTTACATAGACCGTATGGTGATGCCCGGTAGATTATACCTAAAGATCCATGATCCCGAGGGATTGGTTTCTACCATCCCTGCAATAAGCACAGCGCTGCTGGGTGTTTTTGCTGGTCACCTGTTGCGAAATAACCCGATGACCGGTAAAAGAAAAGCCTCTCTGTTAACAGTTACGGGCATCACTTTTATTGCCATTTCTTTACTCTGGAACACCATCTTTCCCATCAACAAAAATCTATGGACCAGCTCTTTTATGCTGCTCACAGGCGGACTTAGTTTGATATTACTATCTCTTTTTTACTATATAATAGATGTGTTGGGCTATAAAAGATGGGCGTTTTTCTTCAAAGTCATTGGTATGAATTCTATTTTAATTTATATCTCCGGCATGTTTATAGACTTCCGTTATACAACCATCTCGTTCTTTCAATGGTTCGTAGATCTAATAGGAGAGCCATATAACATCGTTGCTGCAGCAATGTGTTTTGTACTTGTTAAGTGGATGTTCCTGTATTTTTTATACAGGAAGAATGTCTTCCTGCGTGTTTAATGTTGCACTAAATCAACCTTTCCTCCCATTGAATTTTCATTCCAGGAATATTCATAAAAGGAAAAAATTCTTCAACTAACAGGAACTACGGGAATTGAATGAATCGACCTTCTTTTTTCCATGTTAAACCGCATTGCCTCCATTTCCGATATAGAACCGCTTTCAAGAATCGGGTTCCTAAGCGCGATTAACGAGAGCCAGCCTATAAAAGAAAACTGATGTGTAAATACGTTGTATATAATTTTAAAGCAAGGTATCGATCGATGTGGCGCAACAGGTAATACAACCACTACATCGTTTGGGGGTTTCTCAAGAAAAGAACCACCAAATTATTTATTGAGTATATCAATGAAATACGAGTGGGATCTGCAGGCAAATTATTGATCAAGCAAAGCCAGATTATCAGCGAAATTGCTATGAGAGAGGGGCGAGAATATTCCAGGCCATACACTGCACAATCGAACTTTGCCACTTTGCCTACCGCAAGCAGGGGGTTTTCTACCAAACGGGCAAATAATTACAACCATGCAGCGCCAGTATTTGCATCTTTGCCATGTTGTTAATATCACCGGTAGCAACCACCACCCGTTCCAGTGATGTAGATTGGGATGCCTCTATTGTAAGACCAGGTACATAGGAAGGGTATTCTACAAATAATCGCCGCTTTTTGCCCGCCGCTTTTGTGTAGAGCCCGTCACTTATCTCTGTAGTTTTCGCAGGATAACCATCTGCTAAAATTAATACGCCTGTTGTTTCGTGTGCATTGTTTATTGCCTCACCGGGCGTATTATATCTTATACAGGAAATGTTGTTCTTTTTCAGAGCCTGGTAAAGGTCATTGTCTTCTTTACAACTTAAAATAAGGGCGGTTTGATTCCTTACCGTTTGTGCCTGAACTACAATTGATAATAGTACTGCACAAAGAACCAGGACGGGCTTGGTAATATCGCGAAAAATTTTCATGGCTCTTTTTTGGTGCGCTGCTTTACTTATTGTTTCGAAACATTGTTTTAATTGTTTGCGGCATCTGCCTGTTTACCCGCGATTCTTTTGTAAGTTGCCAGTAGCTTTGATCATTCACCACTAATACCTGGGTGCCAACGATCCAGCTTTGTATCCATCCGGTAAGAGTTGACCACGCTCCCCAGCCAACATCAGCATTCGATGCCCAGTAGTCCCAACGGTTATAGTCAAACGCTCTGAACCAGGCGCCATCCAAATCTTTGTATTTGTCACTCTTTACCTGGATGCGGGTTAGAAAATCAGACAATTTTTCTACCGCTGCTTTGTATTTTTTGTTTCCGGTTGCATGAGCAGCTTCATTAAGACTAAAAAAAGCAAAGTTGCTGGTGTACAACATATCAGCCACAGGATCGCCATTTTGAAATATCAGTGGAGCTTCGTGCAGTCCGTATTCTTTATTGGAGGCGGTTCTTCCATATTGGCCGCCACTCGCACCCAGTTCCTCGCGAATGGCACCATTTTCCATTTGGTTGCTTAACAATTTCTCAACCACTTCATCCAGCCACTGGCGGTGCTCTTCAGTATTATCTACCCGTACCAGCCATGCCAGCGGGAGTATCATTCTTGCACGCTCCTGTTGAATACCATTGGTCCATTTCCACTTATTGGGGTAAGCCTCCATCGTCATTCTTATAGCATTCTTTGTTTTAGTGAGTAATGGTTCATAATGAGTTTTATCATACAACCAAAGGTAGCATGCCCACATCCAGGCTTCAAAATGAGGATGAGGATTTACGACTTCTCTTTCCCAAAAATAATTCCAACCAGAGTTTTGAATGTTTTTGTCTTCCAGCCTGCTGCCCCGGAAGCCTTGTTTACCGGTAGTTCGAAAATTAGCCATAATGGCTTCCGCAATTTCTTTATCCCATTTGCCGGTATTCAAGTAAGCAGAAGCACCGATTATTCCCAGTACACAACGCGCATTATCATCGCCATAAAATACACCTGGATGGGTAACCGACCATCCAATTAAGCCGTATGCGGGATTAGTTGAATCATTTTTTGCGTCGCTCCTGAGATTAGAACCATGAAAGACAAAGTCGGTCAGCTTCGTTGCCATTTTTGCATACTCCTCTTTATGAAGGAGCGCATTTGTTGCGGCAAGTGCATAAGCCACTTCACCTTGTACATCTGCGCGTACCCAGTAACGATACTGCTCGGTACCATCATAATAAATGTTTGAAGCATGACCTTCTAGTATGCCCAGGGAGCCATCGCCGTTTGGCAACTGCTGACTTACCGGCGGACCAAGCGGCGAGGTACCATCTCCCTGGTATTTCAGCCATAAATCTTTCCAGGAAGGATCTATAAAGAAACGACCATTATAAAACCATTCGGCCCCTTTGGCAATGGAGTTTTTTCTTGCATCAGGTGGCAGTGCATCATTCTTTGCATACATCGGCGAAACATAAGAAAGCCAATGGTTAAAGCGAAAATCCTTATCACCCGATATAAATGATACGATATACTCCCATGTTTTTTTCCATGAATCTTCGGGTGCATAACGGCCAGTTGCGAAATTGCTCAGTTTGCTCATCGCCACCAGCATATTATCCTTTTGAAATAATAATGGATATGTCTTTACATCTTCTATACCATATTCGGCTTTATTATAGCCTGCAACTTTTCCCAGAACTATTAATGGGCTCTTCACATCAACTGCTAAAATATGCGCATCGTTTATTCCAAGTAAGCTCATGCGTGCCAGCTCCTTTCCAAAAACATCGGAGGTAATCACGCCTCTTTCAAAGTTTGTTTTAACGATAGTATCGGGTATATTTAATCCCGGCAAAGAAGCAGGATATTCAATATAAAGTCGCAGCTTTTTTTTGGCAGCCAGTTGCAGTGATCCTGGTTTAATATTAACTGTCTTTCCGGGATAACCATCCGCAATTATAAACACGCCTGTTCCATTGGTGGCGGCCATGATTGCAGCTTCAGGATCGGCAAAATGTTTCAGACTGACATTCTCTTTTTTCAGCACAACATAAAGATCATTATCAATGCTGCCACAAAAGGACAGCGTTGCTTTTTTTGCGCCCGGTGGAGTTATAACCAGTAACAAGGCGCAATAACAATTTAGAAGGAATTTAATTTTCATGGGCTTGTCTTAATTTGATTTAGATGTGGGAACAAGTGTTATCGTTTTACATTGTTTCCCAACATTGTTTTAATCGTTTTAGGCATTTGTTCGTTTATCCTGGAATCTTTTGTAACCTGCCAGTAGCTTTCGTTGTTTGAAATTATTGCCTGGGTGGTTACGATCCAGCTTTGTATCCAGCCGGTTAAGGTACACCAGGCTCCCCATCCTGCATCAGAATTGGATGCCCAATAATCCCACCTCCCATAATCAAAGGCTCTGAACCAGGCGCCATCAAGGTCCTTATGCTTTTTACTTTGAACCTGGATCCTTGTAATAAAATCTGATAGTTTATCAACAGCGTCCTTATACTTCTTATTACCGGTTGCAGTGGCTGCCTCATTTAAACTGAACAGCGCAAAATTGCAGGTATATAACATACAGGCAGCTTTTTCACCATTGCGGAATACTAAGGAGCCCTCATCAGATCCATAATCGGAGTTTTTATTCAGTTCCTTAAACATTCCTTTTCCTTTGCCCAGTTCTTCCATGATCGCGCCACTTTCATCCTGGTACTTAAGTATTTCATTCACCATTTTATCAAGCCATAATTTGTGCTCTTCGTTATTTTCTATTCTTACAAGCCAGGCTAAAGGCAGGATCATTCGTGCACGCTGGGTTTGCATACTGCTTCCCCATAACCATTTATTGGGATATGCTTCCATCGTGATCTTTATGGCCTGTTTGGTTTTTGTAAGCAAAGGCTGATAGCCCGTTTTGCTATATAACCATAAATAACATGCCCACATCCAGGACTCAAAATGTGGCGAAATGTTTAACAGTTCCCTTTCCTGGTAAAATTGTAACCCATTTTTGATAATATCTTTCTCCTCCAATCGATCACTCCTGAATCCAAGTTTTCCAGTTGTTCTGAAATTGGCCATTATTGCTTCAGTCAGCTCTTGGTCCCATTTACTGGTATTAAGATAGGCTGATGGGCCGATTGCTCCAAGTATTGCCCGTGCATTATCGTCGCCGTAAAAAGTACCGGCATTAGTAGTGGCCCAGCCGATGAGTCCGTAGGCCGGACTAGAAGCATCATTTTTAGCGCCAGCCCGCAAATTGGAAGTTTTGAACATGTAATCGATAAGATTGGCTGATTTACTTTTGTATTCTTTATCGTTAAAAAGCTTTCCTGCCGCGGCAAGTGCCATGCTGGCTTCACCCTGAACATCTGCGCGCATCCAGTAGCGATATTGCTGGCTTCCATCAAAGTAAATAGTTGAGGTATGTCCCTCCAATATGCCAAGACTTCCACCACCATTAGGCTTTGACTGGCTGACAGGTGGACCGACTGGTGTAAATGTGTTACTGCCGTATTTGATCCAGTCCTGCTTCCAGCTCGGATGGATAAAGAATCGGCCATTGTTAAACCACTCAATTCCTTTTTTAATACTTTTTATTTTTGAAGAAGCAGGCAATGCTTCGTTCCGGCTGAACATGGGTTTAACATCTTCTTCCCAGTGTTTGAATTGAGTTACTTTATTGCCTGTGATCCGTGATATAATATACGTCCAAACGATTTTAATTGAAGCTTCAGGCCCATACCTTCAATCAATGCATTCTTTCCATTCACCGATGGCTTCTCTGTCTACCTGTTGATCGGGGCTCTCCTTCAGCGTAGTGGATATCAGTGACGATGCCGAACCTTACTCGTTTAAAGTGGTTCGTGGTTAATCCAAGGCCAGACAAGGAAGTCCGGACATTATGGTTGTTGTTTTTGCAACAAATTGTCGCCTGTTGATATGTTTATGCATTGTCTACCTTGTTTTGTAATTTGGGAATCAGCTTAACTCTTTGTATACCAACCCAGATGACTATGAAAAACATGGAAACTGAATATTGTGATAATAACTTACAGTATATTTATCTGGCAGTTGGTGGTTTGAATTGCAAGAGAAAAGATTTTATTCGGCAAGGCACCAGGATATGTTAATCACCTTAGTATAATTAACAAGTATGAGTAAACGAAGAAATTTTTTTATCGTTGTATCAATGATTGTGTGCACATTAATGCTTCCATTACAACAGCTGTTTGCTCAACCTACACCAGCCGTCAGGGAAGGAACTCCGCCAGTTTCACTAGTAAGCGAGTTGAAACCTTTTTACGACATCAATGATCTGCCTGGCTACAGAGATAAAACTATCGTTGGCCAGGTATCTTCTTATGACACCACCGGGGGGAATGATGACGGTTTTAGTGGTAAATATTCGTTCCTTAGAACACGCTCCGACAGCAGCCTTGTAATATTTGATATTCAGGGTCCAGGAGTAATCAACCGTATCTGGACTCCTACACCTTCAGATGACAGTCTCGATTTTTATATAGATGATACTACGCATGCGGCCTTTACTATAAAATACAGGGACCTGTTTTCCGGAAAAGTTTTTCCATTTGTAGCACCTCTTTGTAATAACCAGCTGGGTGGTTATTATTGCTACCTGCCTATCCCGTTTCAACGCCGGTGCATGATTGTGTATCGTGGTAAAAGAACACAGTTTCACCAGATTGGCTACCGGCTTTTCCCTAAAGAAACTGTTGTCAAGAATTTTAAGCCTGAACTCGATGCAAAAGAAAAGGCCTCGCTTCAACAGGTGAGCAGCTTCTGGAATAAGTCAAATAAAACGGTACAGGATTTTGAATCACAAGGGGTTCAACTATTGCCTATTAAAAGCCGCTTTGAACTTAAGCCGGGGGAAAAACATACCATTTTACAGGTAAATAAAGGAGGAAGAATTGCGGGACTGGAACTGGAACCCTCGTCATCGTTCGAGGGAATGTTGAAGGATATTGATATTAAAATTACCTGGGACAACGAAGCTAATCCTGCTGTGTATTGCCCTGTTGCCGATTTTTTTGGCTATGCCTTTGGCAAGGCTTCAATGGAAAGCCTGCTGATTGGAACAAACGGAAACAAAAATTATTGCTATTTTCCAATGCCTTTTGACCGCGCCGCTACCATTGAGCTAATTTACAGAAAATCTAACCCCAAAAAAATACAGCAGCCATTGCTGATAGGTGCTACTGTTTTTCTGAGCCGGCAAACAAGGAATGTTGAAAAAGAAGGAAAGTTTTATACCTACTGGAACAACCAACCTAACCTGCCGATGAACCAGCCCCATGATTTTTTAAAACTTTCAGCTAAAGGTCATTATGTTGGCACCGTATTACAAGCCAGGGGACTGCAGCCTGGAATGACGCTATTCTTTGAGGGCGACGATTCCACTATAATAGATGGCAAATTAAGTATGCACGGCACCGGTTCAGAAGATTACTTTAACGGTGGCTGGTATGCGCTGATGGATCGCTGGGACAACCCTTTCAGTATGCCCTTATCCGGGTCATTGGACTATTCACTACCATTGAGCCGTACAGGCGGTTATCGTTTGTTCCTGTCTGATAAGCTTACCTTTGCAAAAAATTTTTACCAGTCCATGGAACATGGACCAGAGCACAACAACAGGGCTGCAGCTTATACTTCCGTTGCTTTTTATTATGCGGACAAACCACCTGCTGCAACTATTACTCCCAGGTCTGAAGAAACAAAAATTTCCATTCCAGATACGTTGATGGTGTACCCACAGCTTATGAGCCTGGTTATTGATGGTGATGTATTAATTCAGCACCGCGGAGAAAGTTTTGTGTTTTCTACCGAGCGGGAATCGGGGGTGAGAATTGAATTGCAGGAAATTCCATTGGGAAATTATAAATTATTACTCGACTATACAAAACTTCCTCAAGGCGGTTCCTTTTCTTTATGGCAAAGACAAACACCTTTATCAAACTGGATAGACTCTTACTCAGCAAATACCAATCGATTGAGACAGGAGTATTTAGGCGATCTATCGATTACTTCTTTGAGCCATGCATTAACCATTCGTTTCAGGGCTAATGGTGATAAAAAGCAGTTTTATCTAAACAGGGTGGTGTTGGTGAGGATTCCAGGTTCGGATAAAAGTATTAGTGATTAAAAAAATGGCTTAAAAAAGGTGACCTTTGTGCCCAGTGATGAGATGGAGGTTGAACTTTTTTGCAAACCAGTCAGCGACGGCTGAAAGCTAACAGCTGATAGCTGAAGGCTCACCCCTTTCAGCTCCCAGCTAATAATTCCTTAATTTAGCATCGCATCAAACCAGCCTCTTATGCCTCAAGATCTTTTTCAGTCTCCCGATTACTATTTACTGGATGATTTATTGACTGAAGAACAAATACTGATCCGTGATACTGTCAGGGCCTATGTTAAAAGAGAGATCTCTCCCATTATTGAAGATTATGCCCAGCGAGCGGAATTTCCGCAGTTTATCGTAAAACAATTAGGGGAGCTTGGCTGCTTCGGGCCAACCATCCCGGTTGAATATGGCGGCGGTGGACTTGATTATATCTCTTACGGGCTCATGATGCAGGAACTTGAAAGAGGCGATAGCGGTGTTAGAAGCACCGCCTCAGTACAGGGTTCCTTGGTGATGTTCCCCATCAATGAATACGGAACAGAAGACCAAAAAAGAAAATACTTACCAAAACTAGCTAATGGCGACTGGCTGGGATGTTTTGGACTTACTGAACCTGACCATGGTAGCAACCCTTCCGGTATGTTAACCAACATCAAAGAAGATGGCGGTTACTACATCCTTAATGGCAGCAAAATGTGGATTAGTAACGCGCCTTACGCGCAGGTGGCAGTTGTATGGGCTAAAGATGAACAGGGTGATATCCGCGGACTTATCGTGGAAAAAGGAATGGAGGGATTTAGTACTCCCTTAACACATGGTAAATGGAGCCTGCGCGCCTCAGCAACAGGAGAACTTGTGTTCGACAACGTTAAGGTGCCCAAAGAAAACATTTTTCCCACCATAAAGGGATTAAAAGGACCCTTGAGTTGTTTGTCCAAAGCACGTTATGGCATCGCCTGGGGCTCAGTTGGGGCAGCAATGGATTGTTACGATACCGCACTCCGATATAGCAAAGAAAGAATTCAATTCGACAGGCCGATCGGTGGATTTCAATTGCAGCAGAAAAAACTTGCTGAAATGATCACTGAAATTACAAAAGCACAACTACTGAATTGGCGATTGGGCTCGCTTATGAATGAGGGGCGTGCTACTCCTGCACAAATTAGTATGGCAAAGAGAAATGGCTGTGAAATAGCACAGAACATTAGCCGGGACGCCAGGCAGGTATTAGGAGGAATGGGAATTACAGGCGAGTTTTCTGTTATGCGCCATATGATGAATATAGAAAGCGTAATAACTTACGAAGGCACACAAGACATTCACCTGCTGATAACCGGGATGGATATAACCGGCCTGAACGCATTTAAATAAAAGCCGCAGCGCTGGCTCACCCAACCTTCAGTATTTTGGCATTTTCTGCCTAATTTGCAGCCATGAAAATTTTTCTTATCGGCTTCATGGGTTCAGGCAAAACACACTGGGGGCCGCAGCTTGCAAGTAAAATGGATCTCACCTTTTTTGATCTTGATAAAGTGATCGTTGACAAAGAAGGAAGGGAAATCGCTGATATATTTACAGAAGATGGAGAAGAATACTTCAGGTATCTTGAAAAGCAAGTGCTTGAAGAAATTGTTGAAAATAACGATCAGTTTATAATTTCCTGCGGTGGTGGAACGCCATGTTATTTCAACAATATCCAGTTCATGAAAAAGAAAGGAACTGTTATCTGGCTTAATACCCAGATAGATATCCTTGTTAACAGGCTATTAAAAGAGAAAGCCAGTCGCCCTGTGCTGAAAGACATTGCCGACGACGAACTAAAGCCTTTTATACTTAAAAAAATTCTTAATAGAAAACTTTATTACGAGCAGGCGAATATTATCGTTAACGAAGAAAGCCTCTCAGTTGATACCTTTGCTAAAATTATTGTTAATGCATAGATTTTTTTTAATTATTGGAAGTATTCTTGGTGCGTTGTCAGTTGCACTGGGTGCCTTTGGCGCCCATAGTCTTAAAAAGATCGTCTCTCCCGAGGCTGTCAGTACATTTGAAACCGGCGTCAGGTACCAGTTTTATCACACTTTTGCCTTGCTATTAATAGCGGTGCTTTATGAAAAATTTTCCAACAAATGGCTGGTCTGGGCTGGCAACAGTTTCATTATCGGAATAATTTTATTTTGCGGCTCCCTGTATATACTAACGCTCTTAAACGCTACAAACAACGTGGGTCTGCGTAAAATCGGCATTATTACACCGTTTGGCGGTTTATTTTTTATTGCAGGCTGGCTTTTTTTAATGTGGGGCGTATCGCGCAAGCTTCTGTAAAATTGATGGGTTGTAATCTACTTTAAAGAATGATCACAATTTTATCTCAAAGATTGTTCTTGCTCCTCCTGCCTGGTTATTTTCAATTTTGTACGTGCCCTCGATACTCTCGATGCGCTTCCGGATATTATTTAAGCCGCTGCCAAATTGCCTGAGATTATTAAAATCGATGCCCACACCGTTATCAGTTATTGTAATTAAAAGTTTGTCACCAATATCAAAGGATATCAATACCTGGCTTGCCTTTGAGTGTTTTAAAACATTGTTTAAAGTCTCTTTAACGGCTAAGAACAGATTTCTTCTTTTGCCGCCGCTGATTTCAATCGTAGGGAATATTGAAGGGGTTTGTACCCGGCATTCAATGGAAGTGATTTCAAAGAATTCCAATGCGTAAAAGCGTATGTAGGTGACAAGGCTCACGATGGAATCGTTTTCACTTTTCATGGTCCATATCAACGTGTCCATCTTATCGATAAGTTCGTTCGCTGAGTTGGAGATCTTGTCAATTTCAGGCAATACGTCATCCTTCATTTTAGCTTTAATGATGTCGCTCATCAGCTTGATATGTGTGGCGCCGCTGCCAAGCTCATCATGCATGTCTGCCGAAATCCGGTTTCGCTCATCCTGCTGGGCAGAGAGGATGGCAAGTTGTTTCTCGAAATCCTGCATTTCAGTCCGCAGTTTTAAACGTTCTCTTTCTTTTGTCTGGTCTTCAATGCCGGCCTTGTTTTTAAAGGCAAGCGCAGTTAGAAAAAACATAAGCTCTGTAACCAGACCTATCTCATAAAAAAGCAGGGCATTATTTAAATACGGTGGAAGATAGTTTTTGAATATGCTTGGAAAATTTATCATCAACATGGAAACCAACCCGCAGACTAATAATACGCTATGACCCACAGCAAGGTAGTTGAGCAGTTTAATATTTTTCTTGAAAGAATAAATCACAAATACTACCGCCCCGAGAATCCAGACATACTTACTTAGATTTTCTACATTGGTCAGCCAACTATAAGACGCTGTATTGAAATACAAATAACTGAAAAGGAATATGCTTATAATAATAAAGACCTGTTCAAACAGCATCATCTTATGTAACCAGGCGAAATTCTTTTTACTATCAATGAACTTCCGTAGAAATGTGAGGTATACAAAGGTACCAAGCGATTGTAATATGAAATCAATATACCCTTCAAACAAATTGCTGAAATTTGAAGGCACCCTGAACAGATATGATTTAATGAAAAACATCAAACCCATACAGAAAGCAAAACCTGCATAGTATAAAAATTCATTGTTCCGGTTTAAAATAAACACGGCAATTGAGTAGAAGATCATCATTAGCAGCATCCCTGATAGCACAAAAGTTATTATATTGAATCCTCTCTCCGTATTTTGATGGTAAATGATGTAGGGTTTCAGGTAATAATCCCGAATAAGTATTGGAGTGAGAACTCGTATGTTCGTTTTCGCGAATTTTAATTTGGCAAAATAAACCATGGTTTGTTTTGACTTAAGTTCCATTTTTTTGAAGCCTTCTGTTTCGTCGCTAAATTCCTGTAGAAGTTCTACCTTGTCGCCTGGTTCGTCCAGCCTGTAGAGTTCAAGTGTGCTAAAATAGATGCCTGGATGAAAATAGAATCTAACCAGCGAATCCGCCTGGTTGGTCACAGTAAATTTGAGATAAATATCTTTTTGACTGGAACGTGGGGAGATATCAGGAACAACGTCTGTGTAGGGCAGGCTGATTATTTGATTGGAACTAATAGCGCGGCCACTGTTTTGAAACCAAACTGAAACGCCTGAAAGCCTTTTTATTAACCTATACTGGTCGATCCTTACTGTGTCGGACCGGGGAGGTTCTCCTGCCACAACAAGTTTACTCGTGCAGGCAAAAACCAGCAAGAATAGTATGCAGCATTTCAGTCTCATAAAACAGCGGTGAAATTCATAATTTAACAGATTGATTATGCATCTTGCCTGTCGCAACTACACTGTTATTTTGCTGCATCGAAAATAACACGCTATGATGAACGTTCAATTACTGAAACTACAGCAAATTAATTTACAACATCGTGCAAAACTTCTAATTATTACCAGCCGGGCACAGAAACGTTTACAAACCGGATCTGAGTTTGCTTATATTCTTACTTTCATATCTTTGTGACCATGGCAAATAAATTGAAAACGAAGAAGAGCCAAACTCCCGACCCGGAGACTTTAAAACCGGAGAAGGAGGAGGAAGTGAAAGTGAAACAACTGGTAGAAGATGAACGTACCTATAAGATACTTGGAACAATCTGTATATTGATTGCTGTATTCCTTTTCATTGCATTTACTTCTTATGTATTTACCTGGCAACAGGACCAGGATGAAGCTTCCCACGCATCTATCTTACTAAACTCCTCCAAGTCGAAGGTGGAAAACCTGCTGGGAAACCTTGGAGCGTATGTTTCATACCAGTTTTTTGTGAACGGTTTTGGAGTTGCCTCTTTCCTGTTCTGTACTTTCTTTTTTATCCTCGGGGCTAATTTGTTGTTCGGTAAAAAATTATTTTCTCTTGCCCGTAATCTGAGATACATCATAGTGGGCTTACCGGTGTTGAGCATCGCATTTGCTTTTATTACCAGTGGGAGTGTGTTTCATTGGGGTGGCGCCTTTGGCAACATGACCAGTGCCTGGCTCGAACAATTGCTGGGATGGATCGGCACATCGATTTTACTGGCGATGGCTGGGCTGGCATATTTTATCTGGCGGTTTAACCCTGTGTTTACAGTGCCTAAACTATCTAAAAAACTGGCTCCTGAAGCGGTGCCTGTAGATGCTACCAGCAGTGGCGATTACGAAGTTGATGATAGCGACCAGGAAGTGAAGTTGTATATCGAAGAACCTTCCCTGGAAAATAACAAAAAAAGAAAAAATGTTTTAAAAGAGGAGGGTGGTGTAGTGGTTATTGCCCCCAGGGAGGAAGATGAGAAAAACCCCTACAATGATTTCAAGATAACGGAAAAAAATATCCTGGAGCTTGAAGTAGTGGATCCAATTAGAGAAATTGAAGAAGATAATTTCTATCCGCCGCTGAACACGGAAAAAGAACCGAAGCCAACCGTTAAACCCAAAATAGTAGTTCCTGAACCTGACCTTCCGCTGGAAATTAAAAAGTTCATTGCTCCCATCGTTGAGGAAGAGGCACTGGATGAGATGCCTGTTTTTTCCCGAACCACGATAGAAGATCCATATGAGCCAACGCTTGATCTGCGCGATTATAAATACCCTTCACTCGATCTTTTAGAAACGCACGGCAGTGAGAAAATCATCCAGGACCCGGCAGAACTGGAAACAAACAAAAACCAGATTATTAATACGCTGAAGAATTACGACATAGCTATCCAGAAAATTTCTGCTACTGTGGGTCCTACCGTTACGTTGTACGAAATTGTTCCTGCCGCCGGTGTGCGCATTTCAAGGATAAAAAACCTGGAGGATGATATTGCGTTAAGCCTTGCAGCTCTTGGCATACGTATCATTGCGCCCATTCCCGGCAAAGGTACCATTGGTATAGAAGTGCCGAATGTGAAGAAAACTATCGTAAGCATGAAATCAATGCTTGCTTCCGAAAAGTTTCAAACCAACAGTTTCGCACTGCCTATCGCAATCGGCAAAAAAATCGATAACGAAAATTTTATCGTTGACTTAGCTGCCATGCCGCATTTGTTGATGGCTGGTGCCACCGGCCAGGGTAAATCAGTAGGATTAAACGCTATCCTTGTTTCCTTGCTGTATAAGAAACATCCTTCCCAGCTAAAATTTGTTTTGGTAGATCCCAAAAAAGTGGAGCTTAGCATATACAAAACAATTGAGCTTCATTTCCTGGCCAAATTACCCGGCGAAGAAGACTCTATCATCACAGATACCAAAAAGGTGATTCATACCTTAAATGCATTGTGTATTGAAATGGATAACCGTTATGACCTCTTAAAAGAAGCAGGCACCAGGAACATAAAGGAATACAACGAAAAGTTTATCAAAAGAAAGCTTAACCCACAAAAAGGTCACCAGTACCTGCCATTTATAGTATTGGTGATTGATGAATTTGCCGACCTCATAATGACGGCGGGCAAGGAGGTGGAAATGCCTATAGCCCGATTGGCGCAATTGGCAAGGGCTGTAGGTATTCACCTGATCATAGCCACACAAAGACCATCGGTAAATATCATTACTGGTACCATAAAAGCAAATTTCCCGGCGCGTATAGCGTTTAAAGTGTCCTCCAAGATCGATTCCCGCACCATCCTGGATACCGGTGGCGCGGAACAACTTATTGGCAAGGGAGATATGCTGATTTCCTACAACGGTGAACTAACGCGGTTGCAGTGTGCTTTCGTAGATACGCCGGAAGTAGAAGAGGTAACCGATTTTATCGGACGCCAGCGCGGTTACCCGCAACCCTTCCTGCTCCCCGAATATGTTGATGAAAAGGAAATGGATGGTAAGAACTTTGATCTCAATGAAAAAGATCCGCTCTTTGAAGACGCCGCCCGGCTGATCGTACAGAACCAGATGGGCTCCACATCATTACTACAGAGAAGGATGAAACTTGGTTACAACAGGGCCGGAAGGCTTATGGATCAACTTGAAGCTACGGGTGTTGTTGGACCAAACCAGGGCAGCAAAGTGCGCGATGTGCTGATAAAAACGGAAGCAGACCTTGATCAGCACTTAAGCAACATCATTTAAACACACCTGTTAACAAACTGTTGTAAAGAAACATACTTCCCATCTTTACAATACCTTTATAGAATTACGAAAAAATAATAACCCCATATGAAGACAAGCCTATATTTAATTATTGTAATCCTCGGAATAAGTGGCAGCTTATTAGCTCAGAATAACAGTAAGGGAAGCAGTGATGCAGCAGCTAAAAGTGTACTGGATAAGGTAAGTGCCAAATTTAAAACGTTCAAAGGCGTTCAATCAAATTTCACCCTCCTTGTGGAAGATAAGAATGGCAAAATTCAGGGAAATAAAAAGGGTACAGTTATGATGAAAGGCCCAAAATACAGGGTAAACATTTCCGGGCAGGAAATTTTCTGTGATGGCAAAAATGTCTGGACATTCGATAAATCGGCTAACGAAGTAACCATCGCCAAATTTGACCCGTCTTCAAACGCGATAACACCGCAGAAATTATTTACTAATTTCTACGACAAAGACTTTTTATATAAACTGAACGGCGAAAAAAAGGTTGGCGCGAAAACAATCCAGGAAATTGAAATGACACCGCTGGACAAAAGCAAATCATTTCACAAAGTGCTGGTTTATATTGACAAAGGGGCGCAGACTATTTACAGTACTAAAGTTCTGGAAAACACCGGCAACAAATATACTTATACAGTCTCTTCCCTTGCAGGAAACGCTAATATTAACGATTCCCAGTTTGTATTCGACAAGAGCAAATATCCAGGTGTGGAAGAAGTAGATCTTAGATGATGAAGAAAGCCAACTTACTGGTCAGGAGTTAGCCACCCCATCGAAAGGAATTAACATCGAGTCCGGCGAGGTCAAGTACCCGGTCTGTTACCGTGGCAGCAACGGCTTCCAGCGTTTTTGGCTTACTATAAAACGAAGGCGTGGCCGGACAAATAATGCCGCCAGCAAGCGTGATTGTTTCCATATTACGGATATGAACCAGGTTATAGGGTGTGTCTCGGGCAACGCATATCAACTTCCTTCTTTCCTTTAATATTACATCCGCTGATCTTGTTATGAGGTCATTGGAGATGCCGTTGGCAATACGACCCAGGGTTCCCATGGAGCAGGGAATAATAATCATAATATTAAATTGCCCTGAACCTGAAGCAAAAGGAGCAAAAAAATCCTGCTGGTCGTAAAATGTTACCGGGTAATTTTGATAATCTTCATTATCCAGCTCGGTTTTCCACACTGTCCGGGCGTTTTCCGTCATCACCACACCGAGGGTGCTCCATTGCTCTTTTAAAGTTATTAATTTGTCTAAAAGTACCTTTGTATAAATTGATCCACTTGCGCCAGTTACCGCTACGACAATTTTGTGCATTGGAATAATATTTAAATGAAGTATCAAACACTTAATCAGTAAAGATGGTTGGGTAATAACGATAAGAATATATTTTGGCTTTTGCCGTTTTAATCTAGTCAGATAACAAATGTACTATGCATATCTTCAAAGCTGTAGGAGTTCTTTTGTGGGTGTTCTACTTTTCGGGCGGTCCGGTTATAACTGACGCAAGAGATAAGTTGTCCTGGATGAAGTTACAGGAAGCGGAAACCGCTTTCAACAAGCAGAGAAAACCAATATTGGTAGACCTTTACACTGACTGGTGTGGTTGGTGCAAAGTGATGGATAAGAAAACCTATTCTAATAAAAACGTTGTCGCATACCTGCAGGAAAACTTTTACCCGGTTAAATTAAATGCCGAAACTAAAGAATCCATTACCTTTTTTGGAAAATCCTTTTCGTTCAACGCTTCCTACAAGGCAAACAGTATAGCTGTGTATTTTACGCAGGGAAACCTTTCGTTCCCAACAACGGTGATTATCCCGGCAGATGGCTCAGCACCGCAAGCCATACCTGGATATCTTACTCCTAAGGAGATGGAGATCCTGTTAAAATATTTTGGGGAGAAGAAATTTGGAAAGGTTTCATTTGAAGAGTATAGGAAGCAGTTTAGTCCTTCCTGGAACTAGCACTCTTTCTTTTTGCTAAACTCCATTTAGAAGGCATTACTGCAGCTAACTCGACTTAAGATATCCGATCTCGGGCCATCAGATGTTTTGTTTTTCAAGTTTTTAACAGGTTTTCAGAAAGTTTGCCAGATGCAACGCCGAATCGCGATTTAGCTTGTATGCTCAACAAAGTCAATGCTATTATTTACTCTGAGAGGTGAAGAACACTTAGCAAAAAGTTGATCCAAGTCAATTAATAAGGGTAAGTGGGTAAAAATTAGTTGTGTCGAACTAATGTTTCAATTTGAACATATACCTTTGTTTTTTCATAGGATAAGGTTTAATGGTTAATGGTATTTGATTAGAGCATCCCGCTTCACGGCGGGATCTTTTTTTATAAGGAATAAAAAAGCCTTCGTTTAAGAAGGCTTTTAATAAATGATTTGGTTGCTGTTAAGCTTCTGCCATATTCGGAATTTCAGCAGCCTTGTACTCCCCTGCATCCAGCTTCTTTTTGGTGGCTGAAAAAGCCTGCAAAGTCAGTTCAATATCCTCATCCGTATGTACCGCAGTAGGTATGAGCCTGTAAATAATCTGCCCTCTTGGTATAACAGGAAATACCACTATTGAACAGAAAATATTATAGTTTTCCCGTAGGTCGAGGATCATTGCCGTTGCTTCCGGAACATCACCCTTCATGAAAATCGGTGTAACAGGGCTGTCCGTTTTGCCAATATCAAATCCTCTTTCTTTAAGCCCACTTTGTAGTTTGGTCACATTATACCAAAGCCTTTCTTTTAACTCCGGCATGGATTTCATCATTTTCATCCTTGTGAGCATGCCTTCAACGATTATCATAGGAAGGCTTTTGGCAAATATTTGCGACCTGGTATTGTAACGCAGGTAAGATAATACGTCTTTAGGGCCTGCGATAAAGGCTCCAATACTTCCCATAGACTTCACAAAAGTTGAGAAGTAAAGATCAATGCCATCCTGGCAACCCTGTTCTTCATCTGCACCAGCGCCTGTTGGCCCCATACTGCCAAAACCGTGTGCGTCATCAATCAGGAGTCTAAAAGAATATTTTTCTTTCAGCGCCACAATTTCCTTCAACTTACCCTGGTCACCCGCCATTCCAAACACCCCCTCAGTAATTAACAAGATACCCCCACCGGATTTTTCTACCATTTTCTGCGCCCTGTTCAACTGTTTTTCACAGTCCTCGATATCATTGTGTTTATATGCATAACTATAACCCATGTGAAGGCGAATTCCATCAACGATACAGGCATGAGATTCTCCATCGTAAACAATTACATCCCGTCGGTTAACCAGTGCATCTATACAACTCATGATACCCTGGTACCCGAAGTTTAGTAACATTGCATCTTCTTTGCCGATAAATTCAGAGAGTACGGCTTCCAATTCATCATGAAGTGAGCTGTTGCCACTCATCATACGGGATCCCATTGGATAGCCCATTCCCCATTTAACTGCCGCCTCAGCATCAGCCTTACGCGATTCGGGGTGGTTTGCCAATCCAAGGTAATTGTTCAGGCTCCAGACTATTTTTTCTTTACCCCGGAAAAACATCCTGTTACCCAACTCACCCTCCAATTTTGGAAAAGCAAAATAACCATGGGCCCTTTTCATGTGCTGGCCTATCGGGCCGCCATCCTTCACTAATTTATCGAATACATCTGGCATATTGCGTATACTTCTTTTGTTAAAAATTGGGGCTAAGGTACTGCATTTAACAAAACTTAACGATTGAAGAAATTTAAAATGTGCAGAGATATTTGCAAGCACCGGTAACTTGTTCATTAAACCTGCAAACAGTGTAATCTCATTCGTTAACTAACCAAACTATATAACTCTGCGGACAACCACACCTAATTCATTTTAACCACAGGTATAAAAATTCTATAAATTAGGTTGTGTTCATGAAGTGTTAGCTGGTAAACCCTTAGTTTTACCTGCTCCATAATACTTTTAATTCTTTATTATGTTACTATTTCACGGTTCTTCCAAATGGATATTTCTACTGGTAACGATTAGCATTACCACTATCGCATACGGTCAGTTGGATCTTTCTGCCAGGTTGCCCCTGGACCCGAAAGTTAAGACGGGCAAACTCCCCAACGGTCTTACCTACATAATTCGTCAAAACAATAAACCAGAAAAGAAAGTGGAGCTTCGCCTGGTTGTTAATGCCGGAAGTATACTGGAAGACGACAGCCAGCAGGGACTTGCACATATGAGCGAGCACATGGCTTTTAACGGCACGACAAATTTTAAGAAAAATGAAATCGTTTCATACTTGCAGGATATTGGCGTTGGATTTGGGAACGATCTTAATGCCTATACCAGCTTTGATGAAACAGTTTATATGCTTCCTATTCCAACAGATAAAAAAGGCAACCTGGAAAAAGGATTCCAGGTTTTAGAGGATTGGGCTCACGGGGTTACATACAACACGGAAGATATAGAAACAGAAAGGCCAATAATATTGGAAGAAAGCCGACTGGGCAAGGGAGCGGGCGACAGGATGTTTAAGAAGGTTTATCCCAGACTTTTTGAAGGTTCTATTTACGCCAAACGCTTACCCATAGGTGTTGACAGCATTGTAAAAAGCTTCAAGCCAGAGGAAATCAGGCGGTTTTATAAAGACTGGTACCGTCCAGATTTGATGGCTGTTATAGTTGTTGGTGACATAGATCCCGCACTGGCGGAGTCGATGATAAAAAAGCATTTTTCTTCCCTGGTTAATCCTGGCAACCCGCGTGTGCGAATTATTCCGGATGTTCCGGCTTACAAGTCAAGCGAGGCGATAGTGGTCACCGATAAAGAAGCCACCACCTACAACGTTTCTGTAAATTACTCCGCTTACAAAGAGGGCTCCTCCATAACGGTTGGTGATTATCGCAATGATATTGTGAAACAAATTTTTTCATCGCTGATGAACCAGCGTTTGCAGGAACTTACACAAAAAGAAAATCCGCCATTTTTATACGGGAGAGTCAGTTTCGGCTCTTATGCAAGAGGTTATGAAGCCTTCAGCGCCAATGCAGGAACAGGGACCGGCGATATTACCAAAGGCTTAAATGCACTCATGGAAGAAATAGAAAGAGTAAAAAGATTTGGTTTCACTGCTAATGAACTGGAAAGATCAAAAAAAAATATCCTGAGCAGTTACGAAAGAATGTATAACGATCGTGATAAAAATGAGTCAGAGAATTATACCGATGAATATATCAATTTGTTTTTGCTGCAGGAGCCTAGTCCCGGCATCGAAAAGGAGTTTGCCTACGCCAAAGAGTTATTACCAACCATTACACTTGAAGAAGTTAACGCGGTAGTCAAAAAGTTTAAGGATGAGAAGAACCGCTTTATTTACGTTATGGGTCCTGATCCTAAAGTTGGAGAGACATTGCCTTCTGGTACAGATCTTTTGGCTATTGTTGATGCAAAGGAAAAGGCTGACGTACGTCCTTACGAAGAGAAAGAGGTTGCAACAACGCTGCTTAAAGCAGATCCCAAAGCCGGCAAGATTTCTTCAAGAACTACCAATGCTGTTCTGGGTACCATTGAATTAAGACTTGATAATGGGGTAACGGTGACCTTAAAACCTACAGATTTCAAAAACGACCAGGTACTGATGGCAGCAAGCAGGGCAGGAGGCCAGAATATCTACGGCCTTGAAGACAAGTATAATGCGGAATACGCTACGGCCATAATATCGACTATGGGTGTAGGTGATTTTTCGCCTGTGGAGCTTCGCAAGGTGCTGGCGGGAAAGTCTTTATCGGTAAGCCCTGTTTTTACAGATATCTCTGAGGGTATTAATGGCAATTCTACTGTGAAGGACCTGGAATCAATGTTTCAACTAACCTATTTATACTTAACGGACCCGAGAAAGGACACCGCTTTGTTTCGATCCTTTATACAAAAGAATAAATCACAATTTGCCATGTTAGGCGCTAACCCACAGGCAGCCTTTATTGATACTATGTACAAGGTGATGTTCAACAATAACCCGCTGGCACCTGTAGCAGTTCCGAAGAGTGAATACTTTGATAAGGTAGACCTCGATCGTTCCTTTGCGATATATAAAGAACGTTTTACAAATGCGAAAGGAATGAACTTTGTTTTTGTAGGCAGCTTTACCGAAAAGCAAATAGTTCCATTGATAGAACGTTACCTCGGCAGTCTACCCGCAGCAGAAATCAAGACCGGGTTTATAGATAATAAACTCAGGCCCATTGTTGGTAAGCAAACATTAAATGTAAACAAGGGGTCGGAAGATAAAAGCCTTATCCTGGCATTTTATACCGGCGAGATAGCATATAATGAAGACCTCGCTTTAAAGATACAGGCGTTGAGTGAAATTTTAAATATTCGTATCATTGAAGAACTTAGGGAGAAGGTGCAGGGAATTTACGGCGGTAGTACATTTGGAGGTCTTGAGAAAGCTCCCTATTCAAACTACAGTTTTGTATTGCAATTGCCATGTGGCCCGGAGAAAGTAGATACATTATTAAGAGCTATTCATAAAGAGTTTGATGACATCGCCACAAAAGGTCCCTCCCAGAGTTACCTGGACAAGGTGAAGAAGCAATGGAAAGAAAAGTACAGGACGAGCATAAAGGAAAATGGCGCCTGGCTCGGAGAGCTAAAGGAACTTAATTTAATGGGAGGTGACCCGAGACGTTTTGTTGACTATGAAAAGTACGTTGACCTGTTGACCGTAAAAGATGTGCAGCAGGCTGCACAGATTGTGCTTGCTGGTAAGAATCAATTTACGGCCGTGCTCATGCCAGAAAGATTTGCTCTCGGTGACCCGCGCATTGAGGGTGCAACACAGATTAAAGCAACAAGTGGTAATAGGAAAATAAGCGTTAAACAAACAATCCACCTGGATCAACCTGAATTTAAAGTTGACCTTTACGATAACGGTGATATCGACGGCGATAGTGTAACTGTGTACTTTAATGGTGCTGTTGTTGCATCAAAACAGAAGTTAACCAACAAGGCAATTTCCTTACAGTTAAGAGCCCAGCCTGATATGAAGAACGAGTTGGTTATGTATGCGGACAACCTCGGTTCCATACCGCCAAACACTGCATTGATGAAGGTTACGGCAAATGGTAAATCTTATGAGATTAGGTTGGAGTCCAACACTGAGCAAAGCGGCGCAGTAATTTTTAATTTGAAGAAGTGAGTGAGTATTGGTTTGTATGGATTGTTTGAAAAAAGGGAGCAGTACAAGTCGAAGTAGCTGCGATGTAAAAGCTATTTAATTGCAAAAGCAAAGAATGTCAAGGTAACAGGGAATTGTACTTGTTGTTCTTTGCAGCTCTCTGCCGTTAGATTGAACCGTTGTTTAAGAGCTAGAAACATTTAATATCCGCCGAACCGGAAAATAACTTAAACTGCTTCAACTTCCAGGTACAAAAAAAGTCCGGCAAAAATGCCGGACTCAACTGATGATTTATTCATTACTATACTAGTAGTCGTTTCTCCTGTTGAAACCGCCACCGCTGCTGCTTCTTCCGCCGCCGCTTCCACCGCTTCCGCCGCTTCCACCACCGTAACCGCCACGGCTTCCACCGCCACCGCTACCGCCGTAACCGCCACGACTTCCGCCGCCGCCGCCACCGCTACCAAAAGTCTTCTTTTTGAAGCCACCGCCACCAGCTCCACCTTGTTTAGGCTGAGATTCGTTAACAACGATGCTACGGCCAGAGATCTCTGAACCGTTAAGGCCATCAATCGCAGCCTGACCTTCGCTGTCGGTAGTCATTTCAACAAAACCAAAGCCTTTACTGCGGTTGTTGTTGAATTTGTCTGTAACAATTTTTGCAGAAGTTACTTCGCCGTAAGGAGCAAATAAATCTTGTAAGTCTTGCTCAGTCATTGTCCAACTGAGGTTTCCAACGTAAATGTTCATCTTAATTTTTTTTAAATAATTGAATAAACCATAATGAACACAGCACCAATTAACCAGAGAAACATTTACTTCGAAACGCTCAGAGAACAATTGCAAACTGTAAAGATCATTAAAGGCTCTACGAAGATAGAGAAATCTACTTACAAGTGATAATTATTTTAATCTTTTTAAAAATAAAAAGCCCGGCATTTAATGCCGGGCGCAGCCTGTAAAACTGGTATTTTATTCGCCGATTACTTCAAATTCTACTTCAGTATGATTGCCGTTTCCGAAGTCGATCATCGCTTTATGCATGCCTAATTCTTTTACTTCCTCAGGTATCGTAATACGTTTACGATCAATCTCGAAACCTTTTTGATCCCGAATAGCGCGGGTAATTTGCAGTGAAGTAACACTACCAAAGATCTTACCGCTTGTACCCGTTTTCGCACCGATCTTGAGTGGCGCAGCCTTCAGCACGCTGATAACGCTGTTTATTTCTGCCAGGAGCTTAGCCTCTTTCTTGTGGAGTTGCTTGATCTTTTCTTCCATTTGCTTCAGGTTAGAAGAATTGGCTTCTACCGCAAGCTTGCTTGGGATTAAAAAATTTCGCCCATACCCGTTTTTCACGGTCACCAACTCGTTGGCGCCGCCTAAATTATCTACATCCTGAATTAATATTACTTGCATGGCGTCCTCCTATTTTAAAAGATCAGTTACGTACGGCAATATCGCCATTTGACGGGCTTTCTTTACTGCCTGTGACACTTTACGCTGGTATTTCAGGGAATTACCGGTAATTCTGCGAGGAAGTAATTTGCCTTGCTCGTTCAGGAATTTCTTTAAAAACTCGGCATCTTTGTAGTCGATGTACTTAATGCCCATCTTCTCAAAACGGCTGTATTTCTTCTGCCTTTTTTCCGTTTTGATAGCGGTCAGGTACTTAATTTCATTTGTCTTTGCCATGATTAAGCCTCCAGTTTTTCTTTTCCTGTACTAACACCACTTCTTCTTTTTGCATTGTACTCGACGGCGTATTTATCGAGTGCAGTTACCATGTGACGCATAACGTTGTCGTCACGCAGAAGCTGAATTTTCAGCTTCTCATTGAAGTCGGATGGCGCAGTAAATTCGAATACCCAATAAAGACCAGTGGTCTTCTTGGCTATCGGATACGCCAGTGATTTTAATCCCCAAGGATTCGTGTGCAGTACCTCGCCAGTGTTATCAGTAACAAGGTCGATGTATTTCTTCTGAGCGGTTTTGTATTCCTCCTCAGAAAGCACAGGGGTAAAAATCACCATCAATTCGTAGTTGTTCATTTCCCTGTTTTTGTTTTTAAAAAATAATGATCCCCTTTTTACCAGCTCTAACAGTTTGAAACTGCTTAAACCCGGCTAAGGGGCTGCAAAGGTATGCTTTTCACAATAAAAGACAATGATGAATTTCCTGGCAATTAAAGCAAAACAAATGCTGTGGAATATCGGAATTCGGCGATTGTCAGCATATCGGATTATCCCAAAGCTAATTAAGGGATTCTTTGCCATTAGTTATCCACTATCATCCGATTTCATCGCTTTATAGCTATTTTACGGTCTTATTAGTTTGCAATCTCATAGGTTCACTCGTGCGGGATTTACCGCTATCGTGGGTTCTAATATCCCTTTAAATTCTTTTTTTGAATCTACTGGCCTGGCTAAAAGCCTGCTTCGAGACCCTTCCATATCATTTCTGACATTCAAATAATTTAAATGAAGACCTCTTTACGCAAGATTTTCACAGTTGCTGTATTGTTTTTACTCTCCGACTACGTTTCCGGACAGGCATTTTCAGCAACTTATCTATTTGGCAGCGCCGGTACCACCACCGGAAGAACCGACCCTACGCCAGCGCCTGTTATTCCAGGTGTTACCCTGGGGAGTTTTATTGCTGTTGCCCCTACCGGCAATCCCAATAACCTGGGTGCCAATCCAAATGCCGCGCAGCGTTTTAGCTTTCAAGGTTGGCCAACAGGAGCAACCAATGGATCAGATATTTTTACAGGCAGTATTAATACCGGTCAATATTACGAAGTTACGGTCGCTCCACAGCTAAACATGCAACTTACCCTGGACAGTATCAATTTTGCGTTGCAAAGATCAGGCAGCGGTGTCCGGCAATACGCTGTCCGATCCAGCGCAGACAATTACGCAACAAACCTTCCTGCCTCGATTGCACTGACGTCGCCACCAGTGACAGCCCTGCAAGTTGTAGCAAATGACGTTTTCCAGGTTACCGATGCTACGACCACTGCAGTTGATGGAAGTAAAATAACAATCTCAGGAATTATCAATGTTACCGGTCCGGTCACCTACAGGTTCTACGCCTGGAACGCTGAAGCTGCAGGGGGCACTTTTAGCATCGACAATGTCCGTTTTAGTGGGTCCGCTACGCTCATTCCAGGCTCCCCGGTCTTAACGCTAAGTACAGCGGCTGTAAATTTCCCTGCTACAAATTTGAATAGTTCTGCTGCTTTAAGTTTTACAGTGCAGGGAGAAAATCTGTCCGTGCCCGTGGAACTTGTGGTTACTGCTCCATATGCTATTTCGGAAACTGAAAATGGCACTTATGACACGTCTCTTAGCATTGACGCCAATGATGTGTCCACTCCTAAACCTTTTTACATCAGGTTTACACCCACGGCCATTGGTCCTGCCAATGGTGCTGTAACTGTTAGTTCCGGATCTTCTGCACCCAGAACTATTACATTAACCGGGGAGGGGGTAGACCCGTTAAACCTTGTTTTCAATTTTAATAATTGTACCTCTACCGGCGCCCCGGGATCTGGTTTTGTTTCTTACAGCGTTTCAGGTGCCCAAAAGTGGGCCTGTTCTGGTTTTGGTAACGGGTCGAACGGAGTTGACGTGAATGGTTTTTCAGCCGCCGCCCTCGATAATGAGGACTGGCTGATATCACCAGCGCTACACGTGAGTGCACTCAACCTACCCGTTCTCAGTTTCTACAGCAGGGGCGAGTTTGCAGGCCCATCATTGCACTTACTCATTTCAACCGATTACGACGGTACTGGTAACCCGGTAGATTTCACCTGGACCGATCTCCAGGCTAATTTTCCACCCCTTACAAATGTTTGGACCTTTACTGATGGCATAAACCTTACCGCATTCAAATCTTTCCCCGAAGTTTACGTGGCTTTTAAATACACCTCTTCCGCTGAACTTGGTGCAGCAAGGTGGACGATCGATAATGTTAGCGTAAACGACAGAACGAAACTTCTATCAATTAACCCGGCATCGTTGAGCTTCAACGAAATTTCTGCTGGTAATAACTCCTCTGGTCAACCGGTTTCGCTGCAATCAGTTGGCTATGGCGACTTAAATATCACTGCTCCTGCCGGCTATCTTTTATCGCTGGATAATGCCGCATTTGCACCTTCTGTCCAGATTAACTCAGCAACAGCAGAAGCGGGTGCAACAATTTATGCAAGGTTCTCACCGCCTTCAAAGGCCCTGAAATTTGAAGGAAAACTTAACTTCAGCGGTACCGGGATCGATTCCAATTTCATCACACTTACGGGGTCCTCTTTCCCGAGGTCCGAAACATTCGATGTAGGTGCTTACAACCTCAGTTTCTTTGGTTCTAATGCCACCAATAAGCCAACTCCTCAAAAGATTACCACCCAAATAACTAATATTTCTACTGTTATTCAGCGACTAAACCTTGACGTAATTGGATTTGAAGAATTATCAAGCGACAGCGCGCTCGGCGTACTTATATCCACATTGCCAAACTACGCTTCCATAACATCAAACAGGTGGTCGTATTCTTTTGAACCTCCTGATCCCGATTTTCCGGCACAAAAAGTTGGGTTTATCTACAATGCAGCTACCATGGAACTGGTAGACAGTCGCGTAATGTTTGTGGGGCTGTTCGATTCTGTAAGGAATGGCACTTCCACTGCCCTCAATGCCTACCCAACCGGCACAGCTTCCAGCTTTTGGGCTTCGGGAAGACTACCATTCATGGCAACTTTCCGTACCACAATTGGGGGGGTAACCAAGCTGATAAGGTTGATTGACATTCATGCGAAGTCGGCCTCCGACGCGGCGAGTTATAACAGGCGTGCTTTTGATATCAAAGTGCTGAAGGATTCACTGGATGCTTATTACAAAAATGACAACATAGTACTGGTCGGGGATTACAATGATCGGGTTATTGGCTCAATTAACGTAGGTGCACAGTCTCCTTACAAGATATTTGTGGACGACAATGGTGGCTATTCCGCCCTGACACTACCATTGGATCAGGCCGGCAGAGTGAGCTTCATAAGCGGAACCGCGATGATCGACCATATCATTATTTCAAACGAACTCGCGGGTGATTATATCGCTTCTTCCGCCGATATCGAGGACCCTAGAACTTGCATATCCGGTTACAATGCCAATACTGGATCTGATCACCTCGCAGTTTACGCTCGTTTTATGTTGAATGAACAAGTGCTTCCAGTAACAGTTACCAGATTCAACGCCCAAACAAAAGACAGGGTTGTAGTTGTTAGCTGGGCAACGTCTATGGAACTGAATAACAGGCGGTTTATAATTGAGCGTTCTGCAGATGGTAGAAATTTCATTCCTATTTCAACTGTTAAGGGCGCTGGTAACAGCAACAACACCGTAAATTACCAGCTAGTTGATTCTCTTCCTCTGCCAGGCACGAGTTTTTACAGGTTGACCCAGGAAGATTATGATGGAAAGTTGACTTTGTCAGATGTTGTGTCAATAAACAGAACCATACCCTCTACTAATAAGCTCCTCATTTACCCCAACCCGGTAGGAACTAATATAACCTTTCATTTCACCTCCACCTCGACTGTTTTAGATGCCCAGGTTGTAACCATCGACGGCATCGTATTATTACAGGCAACCGGAAACGTTGCGGAGATCAACCAGAAGGTGAATCAGCAGATTGGCAAATTAAAAGCGGGCACCTACATCTTTAAGATTGGAAACGCTGATGGCCATCAGTCGGCTAGGTTTATAAAACAGTAACAGTGTGACGGATTGCTGTAGAAATTAAAAGTTGCAGCAGCAGTCCATACTGCTTTTATGACCTGAACACGCTTGCAAATGCATTGCTGTTTATTTTTTTTGACCGTTTGACTGTCAATTTTTCCGTTATCAACCCGCACCGGTCGTCTGGCACCCGGTTTGTTCGGCAATGTTACGATCCAAATTGAATCATTAAATCTTATTATTATGGCTACCGGTAATATCCGCGTTCAAACGGAGAACATCTTTCCTATCATCAAAAAATTCCTCTACAGTGATCATGAAATTTTTATTAGAGAGTTGGTCAGCAATGCTGTGGACGCTACCCAGAAACTAAAAACGCTTTCTTCGATGGGAGAAGCCAAAGGAGAATTGGGCGATGTGAGTATTGAAGTAAAATTAGACAGTGAAAACAAGACCCTGACGATTTCTGACAAAGGAATCGGTATGACTGCTGAAGAAGTGGATAAGTACATCAACCAGGTTGCATTTAGTAGCGCGGAAGAGTTCCTGGACAAATTTAAAGGTCAGGGTGAAACTAATATCATAGGTCATTTCGGCCTGGGTTTTTACAGCTCCTTCATGGTGAGTAATAAGGTTGAAATAAAAACTAAAAGTTACAAGGAAGATACAAAAGCTGTGAGATGGGAATGCGACGGAAGTCCTGAATATACCTTGGAAGAAACTGAGAAAGAGCAGCGTGGTACAGACATCATAATGTATATTAACGAGGAAAGTAATGAGTTCCTGGAACCGGAAAGGATCAAAACCGTTCTTGAAAAATTTTGTAAGTTTTTACCCGTCCCTATCTTCATGGACGGAAAACAGATCAATAATACCAACCCGGCCTGGACTAAAAAACCTTCCGAATTAACGACAGAGGATTACCAGAATTTTTACAAAGAGTTATATCCTTTCGGCGAGCCGCCCTTGTTCTGGATTCACCTTAATGTTGACTATCCGTTTAATCTGACAGGGATTCTATATTTTCCCAAGATTAAACAGAGCTATGAGATCCAAAAAGACAAGATCCAGCTCTACAGTAACCAGGTGTTTGTAACAGACGAGGTAAAGGATATTGTACCTGAGTTTCTTATGTTACTGCATGGCGTAATCGATTCACCAGACATCCCTCTGAATGTAAGTCGTAGTTACCTGCAGGGCGATCCAAATGTAAAAAAGATCAACGCTCATATTACCAGAAAGGTTGCTGACAAACTTGAAGAAATTTTCAACAAGGATCGCGCATCTTACGAAGATAAATGGGAGAGCCTCGGCTTGTTTGTGAAATATGGGATGATGACTGATGATAAGTTCCTCGAGAAAGCAAACAAGTTTTTCATATTTGAGGAAGCGGTATCTGGCGGCGAACCTGCAAAGTTTTATACCCCGGAAGAATACAGGTCCGCTACCGAAGCCCAGCAAAAAAATAAGGAAGGCAAACTGGTCATTTTGTACACTACTAACCCTGTACAACAGGATGCATACATCCAGGGAGCCATTAATAAGGGCTACAAGGTAGTCAAGGCGGAAACATTGGTAGATTCGGCATTTATCAACCAGATGGAAAATAAGTGGGAAGATGTTCATTTCAGTCGTGTTGACGCTGATATCGCAGATAACCTTATTGACAAACAAGACCCTTCGGAAAGTGTTTTAAATAAAGAGGAAGAGGAAAGATTAAAAGAGCTGTTCGGTTTCCAGGTGCCCGCATTGAACGTAACGGTTGAAGTTAAGGGGCTTAGTCCGGAAACGCCACCGGTTATGGCTACCCGCCCTGAATTTATGCGCCGAATGAAAGATATGGCCTCCGTAAGCGGTCCTATGGGTAGTTTCTATGCAAACATGCCAGACGAAGTAACGCTCACCATTAATGGTAACCACCCGATTTACCAGAAGATACTAACTGAAAATGAAAATGCTGTTCAACAAAAACAGGTGCGCAACCTGGCCGATCTTGCATTGTTGTCCCAGGGTTTATTGAAAGGAAATGACTTAACGGCGTTCATTAACCGAAGTGTTGAATTAATGACAGGGGAAAAAAATGAAGCAGTTGTAGGGTGATGATTTATTAAAGACTTCAGGTTTTTGGCTTGTACAGTTAAAGGCCGGGGAACATAACAAGAACCTGTGAGGTATTGAACCTCACGGGTTTTTTTCATATATAACCGCATCAACAAACTGCATTCTTTTTATATAAAGAACCTCTTTGAAGCCAGCAGCGGCGAACAGTTCCTTAAGCTGCGGGTTCATATATACTACAAAAAATTTCCTGGGGTGATCTTTAAGACTTTGAAGAATATTTTTAATCACTTTGTTCATAACAGGCTCCTTAAAAGGGTTAAAAAGGAAAATAACGTGATCATCCCGGGTAAATTTAAAATCAGAGACATCTGCGTGCACCACTTTCCATGCTGTTCTGGAAAACTTTTGTGTTATAATGCTACAGTTGAGTGTAGCATCAGCACAAAGCTTTTGTGCGAACTCTACGCCGGTGATATTGGTAAAGCCATAATGTGCCGCTACCACCATTACACGCCCCTTTCCTGAACCGAGGTCGATGATGTCTGGAGGCACACCCATCTCTGCCAATTTACTAAAAATTCGCTCTAGCAGATAATAGCCGGCTCCCTGGTAAATTTCTGCAAACTTTTTACTTTCTCCTGGTACGGTAAGATTTTGAAGATCGTCTAACTCTGCGGTGTTGATCTTATATTTTTTCTCTCCTCTTATTTCGTGGTAAATCGAGAATGTCGCCAGCCTGATATTCCAGTTAAAGGCGATGTAAAAAAAATATTTGACATAATATAATGTTCTCACTGCTCGGTTGGTTGGAAGTCAATTACTTTTAGCTGAAGATGTTTTTCATTTTTCCACTCGTTTTCATCGAGTGTGAAAACGATGTCTATCGGTTTTTTATCCTGGAGAAGAGAAAATTTATCAGCCAAATTAAAGCCAATGCCACCAAAAACTTTATCATCCTGCCTGATTGAAAACTTTATATGGTCATCCTTTACAATTTTCGACCAGCCGGTGTCAGTTACGTTTTTTGCTATGAATACCGGGCGCAGGTTTAATGGGCCAAAAGGCTCCATCTGGCAGATAATTTTATAAAATGATGGTGTAAGGTCTTTTAAAATTACCTCAGCATCTATGACTATTTCAGGTATTAATAATTCTGGCAGGATGGTCGACGCCACCACTTCCTCGAATTTCGAAATAAAAGCCTCTACCTGTTCGGGCAACAAAGTCATGCCAGCTGCTGCAAAATGTCCGCCATATGCCAACAGGTGGTCACCGCATGCATGAATCGCTTCGTAAAGATTAAAGCCATGTACGCTTCTTGCACTACCGGCTACCAGTTCGCCGCTTTGTGTTAATACAATGGTTGGCCGGTAATATTTTTCGATTAGTCTCGATGCTACTATTCCTACCACGCCTTTGTGCCAGTGAGGCCTGAAAACAACTGTAGACTTTCGGGATATCAGCACATCGTCTCCGGAAATTATCGCTAACGCTTCCTGCGTTATCCTCAGGTCCTCGGCTTTACGAGCTGAATTATCTGAGTGAAGCATTTCTGCAAGGGCCAGCGCCTTGGTAAAGTCCCTTTCGATAAACATCTGTACCGCCTTTCTGGCATCGTCCATCCGCCCCGCGGCATTTATTCTTGGAGCAATGGCGAAAACCACATTGGTAATCTGGAGGACTTTTTGCAGTCCGCTTAGTTGTATGAGCGCTTTAATACCTTCACAGGGACTACTATTAATTTTTATCAAACCATGATAAGTTAGTATGCGGTTTTCACCAGTCATTGAAACGATATCAGCAGCAATGGCGGTCGCTACAAGATCGAGATAATGGAACAGAATGTTTTTGTCTTTTCCCATCCTTTCAACAAGTGCAGTCATTAACTTAAATGCAACGCCACAGCCACATAGGTCTTTAAATGGGTAATTACAGTCTGCTTGTTTGGGATTCAGGATCGCTGATGCTGGGGGCAGTACTTTATCAGGCAGATGGTGGTCGCAGATAATAAAGTCTATTCCTGCTTGCTGTGCATAACTTACCAGGTCCACTGATTTTATGCCGCAGTCTACGGAAATGATAAGTGAGAAACTATTTCTTATGGCGAAATCGATCCCAGTTTTACTAATCCCATATCCTTCCTTGTAGCGATGAGGAATATAAAAATCAAGTTTTTCCTGGTCGTACATACCGTAGAGAAACTGCAAGAGTATTGCAACGGCGGTAGTTCCATCAACATCATAGTCTCCAAGAATAAGTATTTTCTCCTTCCGGGAGAAGGCGCTAATAATTCGTTCTACTGCTTTCGCCATATCCTTCATCAGCCATGGGTCATGCAGGTGCTCAAGTTCTGGGCGAAAAAAATCCCTTGCCTGTTGATAAGATTCTATTCCGCGGGATACCAGCATTTTACAGATCACCGGGCTGATTTGCAGTTCATTTTGTAAAGCGGCTGCTTTGTTTTCGTCTGCTTCCAAAAAGCGCCATCTCTTCTTCATAAACCTTCATCTCCTTTTATTATTAGATCTGTTAGCAGATCCGGATTCAACCAGGATAGGTGAGTATCATCGTCAATGCTCAGTATTTCCTGTCCGTTGTAAAACGTACCAGTTCCTCCAGACCCTGGCGCACCTGGTTGTCTGGAAATTCGTATAATATCCTTAACGCCTCGTCGCGATAATGCAACATTTTTTCCGTGGCATATCGGATACCCCCGGCTTTAACTACTTCCTGAATCACTTCCTTGACTTTTAGTTTATCCTTGTTCTCATTTTTGATTATGTAAATTAATTTCCTTTTGGTGGATGAACCAACGTGATTTAACGTATAAATGAGTGGCAGCGTCATTTTTTTCTCCTGTATGTCGTTTCCGGTAGGCTTACCAATATCTTCATTACCATAATCAAAAAGATCATCTTTTATTTGAAATGCAATGCCTACGTTTTCGCCAAAGGCACGCAGTTTATCCGCAGCCTGTTCATCCTGGGTGGAGGAATATGCACCTGCGCCACAAGCAGACGCAAGCAGCGAAGCAGTTTTATTTCTGATGATCTCAAAATATATATCTTCTTTTAAATTTAGTGACCTTGATTTTTCAATCTGCAATAATTCGCCTTCACTCATCCGCCGTACCGCATCAGATAAAATCTGCAGGATTCTGAAATCACTGTTGTCGAGTGATAATAACAATCCTTTTGCAAGCAAATAATCGCCCACGAGAACCGATACTTTTGCTTTCCACAGTGCATATGTGGAGAAGAATCCCCTTCTTTCCATAGATTCATCCACAACATCATCATGTACAAGGGTTGCCGTATGTAATAATTCAACAAGAGAAGCCGCCCTGTATGTTGACTCGTTAATTGTTCCGCAAAGTTTAGCTGTTAACAGCACAAACATGGGTCTTAATTGCTTTCCCTTCCGTTTAACGATAAAACTCATTATCCTGTCTAACAATAGCACATTACTTCTTACGGATTCTCTGAACTTATTTTCAAAAATCTCTAACTCGTCTTTAATTATTGATTGTGATATATTCATTATGTGAATTAGAAAGCAAATTACACTTAGAAAGCAAAATATAAATGAATAAATATATTTGACAAGCAACAGATTGTAAATATTTAGTGTCTTGGTATTGATTTTGATTAATTTATTATTCATCTTTGTGTTGAAATAAATTTGGTAGATAGCCACCAAATGATATTTTTGCACTTAAATCCTTAACGGTTTTATTATTTCGTTTATACAAATTTTAATTATGGAAAACAAAAAGTACTCTCTTTTTATTGGCATTTTATGCCTCTTGGGGACTGCGTCTTTCGCCCAGGACGGGTCAGCCAAGGTAGGGACAATCTACGATGTCCTCGATTCTTCTTTCTACTCTACGAAGAAGCTACCACAGTTCAATGAGTTCAGAAATAATGCTTATCCTTTCCCTCCAAAACCAAAGAATCAGTGGGAAGTAGGGGTAAAAGGCGGTGCTTTCACGATTATGGGAGATGTTCCTGCAATGTTAACCGGAGGATTCGGTGTTCATGTTAGAAAAGCACTTGGTTATGTATTCTCTTTAAGACTTGAGTATGTTTACGGAATGGGTAAAGGCATTAACTGGCAGCCTAGAGTTGGTGGTTTCAGCAAACCTTTCTCAGACGCTGGTTACACAGGTTTGATCTACGATAACTACAAGACAAACGTTCAGGATTTGTCGTTACAAACTGTTATATCACTAAATAACATCGCTTTCCATAGCGCTAAACCTGCTGTTAATGTTTATGCGTTAGTCGGCGTTGGAGCAAGTATATATGACGTAAAAGTCAATGCTTTAAACGGTGCTAATCGTTATACTAATTTCCCCACAGGTACTATTGCTTACAAGGATAGAAAAGATAGAATAAAATCAATCAAGAATGATATACTGGATGACAGTTACGAGTCAGCTGGTGAAATGAACAACAAAGCAACTTTGTTTGATAAATCATTCAGCCCCTCTCTTTCAGGTGGCCTGGGTATTGCTTTCAGATTAGGCAAAAGAGTTAACCTCGCAATTGAGGACAGGGTAACCACAGCCTTTAACGACTTATTAGATGGTCAACGCTGGCAAAATGCCGGGATTGGTGTAAATGGCCGTGTATTAACAGGAAAAGGAGATCTTTACAACTACCTTACTGTTGGTCTTAACTTCAACCTTGGTAATGCAACAAAACGCGTTGAGCCATTATATTGGGTTAATCCATTGGATTATGCGTACAGTGAGTTGAATGCACCAAAGCATATGAAATTCCCAAAACCAATTTTGGATGATGCTGATGGTGATGGTATCA
>JBBPYM010000184.1:0-7796 GCA_038199905.1 Chitinophagales bacterium
ATGCCGAGCTGAGTAACAATTACGTGTTATGAGCGAATGTTCGTCTTTGAAAGCTGATTCCGTATTCGTAAAACAATAGTCGTAGTTAGTTTTATAGAGGGAAACAAAACTCAAATAGAAAGTCGTTGAAGACTTGGGTACAATGAGCTTTTTAACCACAGAGGAATACAGGAGGAAGAAGGAAGTGTCGCAGAGAAAACTCCTCTGTGTCACTTCCTTCTTCCTCCTGTATTCCTCTGTGGTTAAAAAAATTGCGTGGGTACTGTATCTATTTTTTGGTGCTCAGTAAAGACAGCAGTAATTCAGGTTCATTTGTGGTGATAAAGTCAAACTTTTCCGATATCAGCCATTTCATATCTGATTCGGTGTTTACGGTCCAGGCATTTAATATGATGCCATGTTGTTTTGCCATTGGTATCCATTCAGGATGTTTGCGAAACACCGATATATTATAATCGGCGCCATTGATACGATCTGCCTTTAGTTGCTCGGGGGAGTAATCTCCGTTAAGATATTGAGTACTTGCTTTTGGATCCAATTCAATCACCCGTTTGAGAATATCATAATCAAAAGAGATATATACAACCATGTGTTCGGCGTTTAGATCCCGGATAAGCTTTACAACTTTGTCTGCGATTAGTCGTGCCCTTTCTTTACCGCCATCCGTGGGTTTTATTTCAACCACCAACCTGGTAGCTTTATTGCCCTGCAATCCTGCCGTGATAAACTGGTGAAGAGTCGGCAATGTTTCACCATTGGTAAATTTAATTCGCGTTAGATCTTTGTACAGGGTTTTCTCTATTTCCATTTCCTTATACTTCGGATCATGATTAATTACCAGAGAGTCGTCGGCAGACATTCGTACATCGAATTCAGAACCCGTACAACGCAAACGGATAGCCTCTTTCAGCGCAGCAATCGAATTTTCAGGCAGGTTATTTTTCTTAAAAGCACCACGGTGAGCCACCACGGGGTTGCCCGCAAAGCTCATAACGTTGGCCTGTCTTGAGGCGGCACAGGATACAAGGATCGAAGCAGCGAATAAATAGATGATCTTCATTAAATTATTACTAAAGGTTCAACCTTTTAGGTTTAAAAACAGGATCTGCTATAGTAAGATCAATTCTGAAACTTACAAATTAAGGTTTGGCCGGCTTGGTTACCGTGCTGGATACTTTCTTCTCCCATGGATGTTGTTTCAACAGTTCTTCGGGTGAGTAAAAACCGGTTTTGCTTTTTGTTGCGGCGCGAACTTTTTTCACCATATCCGGAGTTACAGCACTGGCTTTGTTACCAAAAGAATTACGCACATAGGTGATCACTGAAGCTACTTCTTCATCATTCAGCATTCCGCCAAACGGTGTCATAGGCACCTGGCCGGGATATTTTTTGCCCTGCACGTCCATCGGTCCGTAAACTCCTTTTAATACAATCTTTATCATTCTTTCCGCGCTACCAAGCACCCAGTTAGTATTTGTGAGCGGGGGAAATCCCGAAGCTGGAAGACCCTTGCCATCTGGCTGGTGGCAGGTGTTACAGAAGCCATCTCTTGCATAGATTGCTTTTCCTTTGTTAAAAAGATCTTTGTTGGCCCCGGTAAGTTCAGTTTTTATGAGCACTTCTTTTTTCGCTTCCACTTCGCGACCATTCAGGTGTGCAACAGCCGTTTCATAGGAAGGCAGCATCCATTCATCCAGTGGTTTTTTGCCGGCTTCCAGTACAATTGGCAGACCAACGGCTTTGTCGAGCCAGGAGGCTGCTGCGATAGTTTCAAGACGAACGCGGCCGTTCACATCACGTGCCGCTTGCATGAGCAGGGTGGCCTGGTCTGCCACCTGGTGACCTGTATAACGGAGCACCCGAACAGCGGCTGCCCTTGCCCGGTAGTCCTTAGCTTTCAATACCTGGCGAAGCAATTTTTGATCAACCCTGTCTAATCCCCAGCTTACCCAAAGCGCTTCAAGTACATTGTGCTCATACCTTGCATCACTTTTATCCAGGCCGTTTACCCATGTTGTAATATGTGATAAAACTTCGGCAGAATCACGGCCGCGCAATTCACGACGCGTGCGATACCGGGTGCGGTATTCAGGGAGTTTCAGGTTGTTCAGCAGCTCATCAATGGTAGCACCTGCAACTTTTGCCGGTTTAACCAGTGGTCTTGAAGGATAAGTAATGCGATAAATTCTACCATGTTCATGATCACGAAGGGGGTCCCGGGCACTGTGCTGCATATGACCAATCAATACATTATGCCAGTCAACTACATAAAGGGAACCATCTGGAGCAAACTCCATGTCTACCGGCCGGAAGTTCTTATCTGACGATACCAACAAGTCTTGACGGAACTTACTCTTGTAACCTGTGCCATCATCCACAAGAGAATGTTCTTTGGTGCCCAGGAAACCGATGGTATTGTTGATCAGCATATCACCCTGTACGTCATCAGGGAAATGGCGGCTTGATATAAATTCCAGTCCTGATGTTGGGCGCACGCGTTGTTTTTCTTCCACCAGGTTGAAGGATTTCGGCGTAAATACACCATATCTCGGCTTAACCGATCCCGGCATCATCCAGCGAACGTCGGGACTGGATGTTTCGGCAAAAAAGTTTTCACCCCATTCATCGAAAGCTATCCCCCAAGGGTTAGGAATAGATAGCTGTGCGGTACGTTCCAACTGGTGGCGCTGCGGCACATAACGGTAAAAGCCGCCATTGGTCCCGCGTACCGGGCCGTAGGAAGTCTCCACGTTAGTATGCAGGAATACTCCTTCTCCCATATAAATGGCGCCAGAGGGATCCACTGTGTAAGCGTGGTGCGCATGATGGGTATCGTGATCATCAAAACCGCTCAAGAGAATTTCCTTTGTGTCTGCCTTGTCATCCCCGTCGGTATCTTTAAACAGCATAAAGTTGGTACCCTGTGAAACATAAACACCCTCAGGCGCCAGCTCAAACCCAACGGGAAGATGCAGGCCATCAGCGAAAACTGTTTCTTTATCAGCCTTGCCATCACCATTGGTGTCTTCGAGGATGATGATCTTGTCATTGGGTTTTGGATCTCCTGGTTTGTAGTGAGGGTAGGTAGGCATTGTAGCAATCCAGAGTCGGCCTTTGTTATCAAAAGACATCTGCATGGGCTTAGAAAGGTCCTTAAATTCCAATTCTGAAGCGAACAATTCTATTTTATAACCCGGCGCCACTTTTAATGAATCCAGGGCGTCCTTGCCAAAAAGGTAGGTGAGACTGCCGTTTTTGTCAGGATTGTAATTTGTTTTTATCTCCGGCAGAACAATCGTGTTTTTGTCAGCCGCAGCAAGGTCCATTATTTTTCCTTTGGCTGCCATCCAAATAGCAGTATCTCTAATCGCCGTCATCTGCCGCAGTTTTATGAGTTCGGAAGGATAATTATCCTGTCCGTACGGATTATACCTACGCCCATATACGTGTACGCCATTAGGGATCTTAAGGTCGTTGTGCCACATCCAGTTTTTTTCCGCTACGGCGGCATGAACCAGTTTGCGGTTGGCTTCGGCAATTGCTTTTTCTTTTCCGAAAACTTCATTCGTTAACAAAGTAGAAAATTTCGCGTAGCCGGCATTTGTGAGCTGCGAGCCGTCGATGGTAAGGGCCGAATCTGCTGTCTTAAACCAATCTTTTGAGGGCGTAAAAGCATCCACAAAGAATACATTGTTTTTTGACGCTACTTCTTTCATAGCCTCTGTATACATGGCGAGATTAATATTCTCCTTCTTACCGTCTGGCAGGTCCATCTTTTTAGAAAGATCCTCAAATGCTATGGGTGAAACTATCGCCAGCTGAGGCGCTGTTTCACCATTGTATTGCTGACTTAGGGTATGTTTGATAAATGCATCCAGTTCTGCCTTGTAATTTGCAAGTCCCTTTTTACCCTCGAAAGATTCGTTGAAACCAAAGAAAGCTATTATGATGTCAGCTTTGTGGCGGGCGGTCCACTCGTCGGGTGTTTCATAAAAACCCTGGCTGTCAGATTTCCTGGCAAGTTCGTTCTGAAACTTCTCCGCGCCGGGGAAGGCCCAGGGTGAGGGTCTGCCGGAGTGTGGCCTGAAGCCGGGAGTATTGCCGCCATCACACATATTGCGGATATACAACATACTGTCGGGATAACGGAGCTGCAGTTCAGTTTCAAAATGCCCGAAATTCATCATACGGGAACCCAGGTTATTTCCAACCAGAATGATGTGAGCACCCTTTCTTAATTTTAAACCGGAAGGCGCTGACAATGTAAATTGCAATGAAACAAAACCTATCAAGAGCAAGGCAAGCACTTTTAACGCCACTTTTGTATTTCCCTTAGTGTTCATTAGTCGTTAGTGTTTATAATTTTATCGATCTATAACCGTTAGCAGTAAATCATTGCAATATAGGTATTATAAAAAGGCATATTCTTTAATAAGGCAAGAATTTTATTGGTCAAACCAGCTAATAGTCTTCTTTCCCGGCTGAAAACCCTTGGGAAATACTTTAAACACCGAATACCAATTTCCTTAATTTCGGGAATGGGATACCCATGAAAGTTAATCCGGCCAAAGCCTGGAAAATAAAAAGCCATGAGTGAAAAACATGATGCCTCCCTGTCAAATCAGCTCCCTGCGGTAAAGGATGCAGACAAATGGCAGAAAGACCTTCGACAGCAGTTTGAGGAAAAGATACGGATGCTTGAGAACAAGAACCAGGAATTATTAAGAAGCCAGGATCGATACTATAAAATGATTGACGAAGTGCAGGATTATGCTATCCTTTTACTCGACGAAAAGGGTATCATTCAAAACTGGAACAAGGGTGCGCAAACTATTAAGCAGTACCAACAAAGCGAAGCAGTCGGCCAACACGTAAGGATGTTTTATTTGCCGGAAGACAGGGAAAACAAGCTGCCGGAACAACTACTTAACGAAGCGGCGGTCAATGGCCGCGCCCATCATGAGGGCTGGAGATTACGTAAGGACCAGACAAAATTCTGGGGAAGCGTCACCCTTACCGCGCTGCATAATAAAGATGGAGACATTACTGGTTACTCAAAAGTTACCCGCGATCTTACAGAAAAAAAAATCGCGGAGGATGAATTGAAAAGCTCCAAAGTTGAGTTACAGGAAAGAAATGAAGCCTTAAGAAAAAGCGAGGAGCAATACCACAAAATGATCTCCGAGGTTAAGGACTATGCCATAATTCTTTTAAACCAACAGGGAGATATCCAAAACTGGAACGAAGGTGCTGAAAAAATCAAAGGTTATAAGGCTGCAGAGATCGTAGGAAAAAATTTCCAAATCTTCTACACGCAGCAGGATCAGGAAAGCAATTTCCCCGGCCAATTGCTGGCAAATGCACGAAAAAATGGCCAGGCGCTTCATGAGGGGTGGCGCGTAAGAAAAGATGGTTCTCGCTTCTGGGGTAGCATTGTTATTACCTGCCTCCATGCGGAAGATGGCTCAATAATCGGCTTTTCTAAAGTTACCCGCGACCTTACCGAGAGAAAACTTGCCGAAGACAAATTGCAGGAATACCTGCAGGAGCTTGAATCTAAAAACAAAGAGTTGGAGCAATTCGCGTACATCGCCTCCCATGATCTGCAAGAACCCCTGCGCAAAATCCAGATTTTCACCAATCTTATTGAAAAGAATTTTCATGATGAGCTGCTTGCAAAGAATTATTTTGAAAAGATAGACATGGCAGCTAAACGAATGAGCGAGTTGATCAGGTCCATCCTCGATTACAGTCGCTTATCGGACGATTCTAGAATAATTGCAGAAATCAATGCCAACCAGGTGTTAAACAACACCCTCCTTGATTTCGAACTGCTGATAGAAGAAAAACATGCTGTCATCAAATACGAACCTATCCCTGTCTTCAAGGCCATACCAATGCAGGTAAACCAGTTGTTCGTAAATCTTATCGGCAACGCCTTAAAGTTCAATACCAACAAGCCAGTTATCAGGGTAACATCTAAAATCATTGCAAAAGACCATATTGATGATGCGCCGCTGCACATGATGGAAGATAATTATCTCGAAATTGCAGTTGCCGACAACGGCATCGGGTTTGATGAAGAATACGAACAAAAGATATTCTCGCTCTTTCAAAGGTTGCACAGTAAACAGGATTTTGCAGGTACTGGTATCGGGCTGGCACTTTGTAGTAAGATAATGGAAAATCACCGCGGCTTTATAAAGGCAAAAGGGCAACTTGGAGTCGGCGCGACTTTCTACGTATATTTTCCGATGTAGCCTCGCTGCGTCGTTACCAGCTATCAGCTATCAGCTTTCAGCTATCAGCTGCCTGTGGCAGCGGGTAACTGTTCCACTTAACTAGGGACTGTGTATTCTAAAAAATACTTTCAAACAAGGTCAGGCTGACGGCTGATAGCTGAAGGCTGACGGCTAATTGCTGAAGACTAACAGCTATCATTAATTATCCCTACTTTTATCGCACGAAAAAAATCAGCAGCTATGAAGCTTGTTATGTATTTGTTTATCCTGGTATTGTACTGCAGCTCCTGTGAGAATCCAGGGAAGGCGAGGATGTTGGAGGAAAAGGAAAAATTACTGATTCAAAAAGAACAGGACCTGACGCTGAGGGAACAATCGTTACAACTGCGGGAGGCGCAGCTTTTGATCAAGGAACAGGTAATAGACAGTGCTTCCCGCAAACACTTTAACGACAGTTTGTTGGCCATGCGGCCGCCTATAAGCGGAACCTGGTCGGTTAAAATGACCTGTACAGAAACCACCTGTCCCAGTTCTGCGGTTGGAGATACCAAAACGGAGCAGTGGGAAATAAGCGCTGAAGAAAACCTGTTCATCGCAAAGTCGATCAGCAATAATAAAACGGGCAGAATATACGCCGGCAAATACGTTGGCGACTTTCTTGAACTGACAGCTATACAGGATAGCACAGAAGCTGGCAGGTCTACCCAAATGGTCGTAAGGCTTCAACATGCAAAAGAAAATGAAATGGAGGGACAACGACAGATTACACGAGGAGAGGAGTGCAAAATAATTTACACAATGTTGTTAAAAAGACAGCTATAATCTCATCAAATCATTTTTTCTCATGGTGACAGTGTTATTAAATTTAGATTTCTCATTACCGCTTAAAAATCCGGTCATCATATTTTCCCTGGTGCTGTTCATTATTTTGTTTGCTCCGCTGCTGCTGAATAGATTGAAAATGCCCCATATCATCGGGCTGATATTTGCCGGTGTTATAATTGGGCCCTACGGCCTCAACCTTTTGTTGCGAGACAGCAGTATCGTGCTCTTTGGCACGGTGGGCTTGCTGTACATCATGTTCACCGCCGGACTTGAAATTGACCTGGAGGAATTTAAAAAGAACCGCACCAAAAGCCTTGTGTTCGGACTATACACGTTTATTGTACCTATCATCCTGGGCACCCTTGCTGCCTATTATATATTAGCGTTCAGTTTTCCAGCGGCTTTATTGGTGTCCAGTATGCTAGCCAGTCATACCCTCCTTGCATATCCTATTGCCAGCAGGTATGTCATTACACGTACCAAGGCAGTTACACTCACAATAGGGGGAACCATCATTACAGACATTCTTTCCTTACTGGTGTTGGCTGCAATAGTGGGGATGTATAAAGGTGATATAAGCGCTGCCTTTTGGGTAAGGCTGGTAGTGTCATCGCTTGTGTTTTCCTCAATAGTGTTTTTTTTTTTTCCCATCATCGCCAGGTTGTTCTTTAAAAAGTTTGATGACAACATCTCCCAATATATTTTTGTACTTGCAATTGTTTTCCTGGG
>JBBPYM010000185.1:0-7349 GCA_038199905.1 Chitinophagales bacterium
GTTGTGGTTGTTGGCTATGGAAAAGTGAAGAAGCGCGATCTCACTGGTTCCGTATCTTCAGTTTCTTCAAAAGAGCTAAATTCTTATCCGGCTACTGGTGCACTCCTGGCGCTTCAGGGTAAAACTACAGGGGTGCAGGTTTTGCAAAATTCAGGCGCGCCCGGCGCGCCAGTTACTGTACGGATCAGGGGTGCTAATTCGATACTCGGTAACAATGAGCCATTGTACGTGGTGGATGGTTTTGCTTTGGCAGGCGATCCGGGTGCAATCAATCCGAGTGACATACAGTCCATCGAAGTTCTAAAAGATGCCTCGGCGACAGCGATCTATGGATCCAGGGGAGCTAATGGTGTGGTGCTTATTACTACCAAAAGCGGAAAGGCAGGCAAAAGCGAGGTCACTGTTGATAGTTACTACGCCGTTCAAAAAATAGATAAAACGATAGACCTGATGGACGCCAGGCAGTTTGCTGAAATAGCCAATGAACGGGCTGCCAACGACGGCTTCCCGGCTTATTTCACGCCGGACAGGGTGAACTCCTTTACCAAAACCACCAACTGGCAACAGGAGTTGTTTCGTTCAGCTCCTATGCAAAGTCATGCTGTAAACGTATCAGGAGGTAATGAAAACATCCAGTATTCTGTATCAGGAAGCCTGTTAAGACAGGATGGGATTATTAAAGGATCGTCTTTGCAACGTACATCCTTAAGAGCTAACGTCTCGCATAAAGTGAGTGACAAGATCAGCATAAACTATAATTCTATTCTTACTAACACCGACCTCTCCCAAATCGACATCAACGGCCAGAAAGGAGGCACTACCCTTTCCGCTGTTCTGGTGGCCCCGCCAACGATAGCTCCTTACGATTCTGCAGGCAATTACAGCAATGTCAAGAGTTATGTTTTTAGTCCGAACGAACTGAGAAACCCGCTGGCAATGGCAGCCGAGCGTAAGCAGAAATCAAATGCCAGGTATGTGTTGGCAAGCGCCGCCGCTAACTATGAACCGGTTAAGGACCTTATCCTCAGGTCTTCCATAGGCGTTGAATCAATTTCTTCCCGCGAGGATATTTACTCATCAAGATTACTTGACAACACGCCAACAGGAAGCGCCTCTATCGGCTTTGGGAATGTGATGACTATTTTAAATGAAAACACACTCACTTATACAACGAAGATCCACAAAGCCCATGACATAAGTGCCCTGGCAGGTTTCACGTACCAGGATAGTAAGACTAAACTTGCAAACACAGGCTCCGTTACTGGCTTTTTAACGGATCAGTTCCAAACAAGTAACTTGGCAGCAGGTACCGTGGTTGGTACACCTTCAAGTAACGTTGCCCGGTGGACCTTGCTATCGTTTTTAAGCAGGTTTAATTACTCATACAAGAGCACATACCTGTTAACAGCCAGCATCAGGAGTGATGGCTCATCAAGATTTGGACAAAGCAACAAATGGGGTTATTTCCCGTCAGCAGCATTTGCGTGGAGAGCCATTAATGAAAGTTTCATGAAGGGTCAGAAGCTCTTCTCTGATTTGAAAGTCCGGGCTTCATGGGGCATTACAGGAAGCACCGCGGTTGACCCTTATCAAACTCTTAATACCCTGACTACCTATAATACTGTTTTTGGTGACTCCAGGTACGTTGGCTATGCTCCCAACAATTCCAACCTTGCCAATCCAAACCTGAAATGGGAAACAACCGTGCAAACAAATGCCGGAATTGACGCTGGCTTGCTAAATGATCGCCTGACCTTTAATTTCGATTACTATAGAAAAGACACCCGCGACCTGCTTGCCAATATTCAACTTCCCACATCAGCGGGATATTCTAATACCTTGAGTAACGTTGGCAGAATCAGAAACTCAGGTGTGGAGTTAGGAGTAAATGGTGTTATCATTGACAGGGAACTAAGATGGTCAATGGGCATAAACTTCACCAAGAATAAAAGCAAGGTTATTAAACTTGCCGGCGGAGCCGATGTGTTTGGGGTGGTAATACCGCAGCCCCTTTCCGTATCTGTAAACCTTCTCCGGGAAGGCCTTCCCGTCGGTGTCTTTTATGGATATCTTGAAGACGGTCTTGATGCAAACGGAGCAATTAAATATAAAGATATCAACGGAGTTACTGGTATAACCAGTGCAGATAGAACCATCATTGGCGATCCTAATCCTGATTTCATTTATAATTTCAACTCCAGGATATCATACAAACATGCTGAGCTTAATTTCTCTTTTCAGGGCGTTCAGGGAAACGACATTTTTAATGTAAACACAACAGCGATAGCAAACAGTTTTTATTGGGGTGAGAACCAATTGAAAGACCTTTACTATAATCATTGGTCACCATCAAAACCGGATGTCAATGCCAAATATCCAAAAATTAGTTCCAAGACGGTGTTTTCCGCCTCGGATCGTTTTGTAGAAGATGGTTCTTTTTTAAGGTTAAAAAATATTCAACTGGCTTATAATATCCAGCCATCTAACTTTGGAGTCAAGTTTATTAGAAACTTTCAACTATATGTAAGCGGGCAAAACTTACTAACGTTTACCAACTATTCCTGGTATGACCCGGAAGTTAATACCCGTGGTGGAAGCAATTCCTTTTCTACCGGGATTGACAATGCAGGATATCCCAATGCAAAAACTTATACGGTTGGAGCACGACTGACACTCTAATTAAATAATGACAAAAATCAAACGATGAAACTTTATAAATTCTTTACCATTACCGTTTGCATGTTGGTGCTTTTTACGGCATGCGAAAAACAGCTAAAAGAAAATCCGGAAAGCGTTTTGTCTACTGTAAACTTTTATAAGACAAAAGCAGATGCTGTGGCGGCAGTTGATGCCATTTATAATCCATTGAGAGGTGAATATGGGGGTACCGACTATGGTGGCCAATTTACAGCCGCTGAAGATTATTCGAATGGTACCGGCATATATCTTCCTATTTCCCAGTATGTTTTAAACGGCTCTGCAATTGCCAGGACGGACCAGGCATGGAAAGATTTTTATCGGGCCATACGTAATGCAAACCTTGTTTTGAAGTATGTTCCGCCCATTGTTATGGCCGAAGCAGATAAGAATGCCATCTTAGGCGAAGCCCATTTTCTCAGGGCTTTAGCTTATCGTAATCTTGTAAGAAGTTGGGGTGGTGTACCCTTGAAAACTGATCCAACAGAGAATGTTGAACAGGTACATGTAAAGCGGTCGACGGTTACAGAGGTCAACGCGTTGATCACTGATGATCTAAAGTGTGCTGAAGCAAACCTGCCGAACACACAGTCGTTGATTGGCCGCCCCACAAAATGGTCTGCTAAAGTTTTCCTGGCAGATTTTTACCTTCACAACGAAAAATGGGCAGAGGCGCGTGACAAAGCAGATGAAGTAATCAAAGCAAATGTGTATTCTCTTGTTGGAGTAACAAAACCTGCCGATTTTGAAAACATCTTCGGGCCAACGGTTCAAACCAGTTCTGAAGACGTATTTTCGTTCAAGTACTCGAGAGCAAACGGAGGATCCCAGATTGCGCAACAATATGCGATGGCCAATAGTGCTTATTCATCCGGCGGCTACGGTTCCTTTTACGGCTTGCCCACTTTTCCCCTTTTAAGAGACTGGGATCATAGTGACTTGAGATGGCAGTTTAACATCTATACTTCTTATCCAAACAGGTCTGGAACCATTGTTTCAACGAGTCCTGATCAACCGCTTATGTTTGGTAAGTTTAAAGATGCAGGATTCGCACCCAGTCATGGCAATGACTTTCCTATTTATCGCTACCCCGATGCTTTATTTATCTATGCTGAAGCTGCTAACCAGGAAAGTGCCGGTCCAACTGCGCTTGCGCTCGAACGATTAAATATGGTACATAGAAGAGCGTATGGTTACCCGGCTGCCACACCATCGCCTGTTGATTTTACCATGGCCACTGCCCCAGGAACACAAGCCTTCAGGGACCTGGTTATTAGAGAAAGGGCTTATGAATTTCTTTGCGAAAACAAGCGTTGGTTTGACCTTGTTCGTACAAAAACAGTTAAGCAGGTTATTAAGGCGGCCAAAGGAATTGATTTGTCCGACACATTTATATTGTTTCCAATTCCTCAACAAGAAATTGATAACAACGACTTGATAGCCCCCGGCGATCAGAACCCGGGTTATTGAAAGCTGGACATCTATCGCTTCTTCGTTCGTCTATTGGCTCTAACCCAGATTTTTCTTATTAACTGTAGTAGCTATTTTTGGAATGTTACAACAAAGAATTAAAGTTTATGGCAAACAGGTTATCGCGTCTCAGGTTCAAAATTTTGTTTTTTAATTCAGAATTACTGATCTTCTGTAATGGCACTATAGCGCAGCACGAACATCACCATGGGCAACAAGCCGAAGCACTTAAACTAGTGGAAAAGGTAGATGCGCAACCGCTGCTTTCACAGGCTTTGCGAGTTGCAGCGGCGCTGAGCTTCATTGGTAATTCGCTGCCGGAACATTCGATGAAAAGATTGCAACAATTAAAAGATCTGCCATACACTCAGAACACAGTTAGAAGCATACAAGAGATCCTGGATCCGTATTGCCTGGCCGTGCTGGAAATCAACCCGGAAGCGCGTGTAAAAGTAAGCCCTGGGCCTGCTGAGCCGGAACTGATACAGGAAGGCTGGAAAAGTTACCTTGTAAAAGTTCACAACCAGGCGCACCTTGTTACAAAGCTGGTTGCGGAAAGTCCAAACGCTCAGCCCTTGTTTTACACTTCTACATTTTCACACCGGATGTTGGCGAAGAATAAGCTAACACCCGGGCAGTTAGACAATAGCTTTCTTCAAATGGCAATCTACCGGGATCGTCCTTTACGGGAAGATCTTTCGGGCCTGGAACTTGAATATGTAGTATTGCAATTATATACACGCAGCAAAGGAAAACGCGAAGCGGAAATCAGCTTTAACGTGGGCCAGGGCACGCAGGATATCGGCTTTAGAAATTCAGTCAATCTTCTGTTTTCTATCAGACCTGCAGTTAAGATGGTGTTCGACGTTAGAGATGAAGACAATTCCGCTACTATGGCTTCTTTTATAATTGTAGATGGGGTTGAAAGATTCGGACGCACAGCCGAAAAAACCAATCTTCCATGGCGGTACCCTTGGCGGGACTGGGAGCCGGTTATCATGAAAAAAACTGTCGACACGGTTACGCAGGTAAATAAATTAAGAGGCATCTATCCACTACCTGCCCGCAGGCTGGCCATGACAGATGAATACCCCGACTTTAATTTTCAACCGCAAATTTATCGGGCCTCCGGAGAATATGTTTACCTGTCTCCTGGCACCTATGACATCGTTTACACAAGGGGGCCGGAGTATTTATCTCAACATAAACAAGTGGTGATCCCTGCCAATAAAGATTCCATAGTAGTTAGTTTCCGTTTAAAACGGTGGATAGAAATGGCAAAAATTGGCTGGTATAGTGCCGACCACCATATCCATGCAGCCGGCTGTTCTCACTATGAAAGTCCGGAGGAGGGCGTAAAACCTTTGGACATGTTCCGGCAGATCAAAGGTGAAGATGTAAATATTGGCAGTAACCTTACCTGGGGACCAAGCTGGTATCACCAAAAGCAATATTTTACAGGCAAAGATAATCCGCTATCGGACAACAAAAATTTGTTAAGATATGATGTGGAAGTGTCGGGATTTCCATCTTCACACGCAGGCCACCTCGTTTTATTAAACATGAAGGAAGACGATTATCCAAAGACGACCGTAATTGAACAATGGCCCACCTGGACGCTGCCGGTATTACAATGGGCAAAGAAACAGGGAGCGATAACGGCTTACGCCCATTCCGGGTGGGGTCTCGAACCCATGACTCCCACCAATGACATTCCGAACTATGTAACTCCCAAAATGGATGGTATAGGAGCAAACGAATTTATTGTAGCAGTAACGCATGGTGTTGTTGATTACTATTCACTTGGAGATACACCTGTGCCATGGGAACTAAATATGTGGTACCATACCCTCAATTGTGGTTTTAGAACTACTGTTGGTGGCGAAACCGATTTTCCTTGTATTTCCGATGAAAGAGTAGGTCTTACCCGGAGCTATGCCAAACTTAATGGCAAACTTAGTTTCGCCAGTTTCATGGATTGTATAAAAACAGGTGCCAATTATGTTTCCGACGGTTTTTCTCACCTCATAGACTTCAAGGTCGATAACATTACAGTCGGAGAAAGAAACAGCCAGCTGTCTGTTGCGGCCAATGCTGACCTATCCATTTCCGTTAAAGCAGCTGCAATGCTTAGCGAGGTCCAGGAAGAATCAGGTAAATACATTGCTTCGCGTTCTCCGGACCAGTCTCCTTACTGGAATATTGAACGTGCAAGGTTGGGATCAACAAGAAACGTACATGTTGAACTGATCGTAAATGGTCGATTGGTCGACCAGCAACAAATCAAAGCGGATGGAAACTGGAACAACGTAAAATTTAATTATAAGATTGAAAAGTCGTCATGGTTAGCCATCCGAATAAATTCAAGTTCCCATACCAATCCCATTTTTGTTGCGGTTGATGGGAAGCCAATTGTAGAAGAAAAAAGCGCGGTATGGTGCCGGGATGCGTTAGATAGATGCTGGATGCAAAAAAAACAGGCCATTAAGAAAGAAGAACTGGAGGCAGCCCGCGATGCCTATGATTATGCCCGGAAGAAATATGAGGCATTGATAACTACAAGTCCGTAGAGCGCAGTTTAATTTTGGGTAACAGGACCACCCTGTTTTATTTGCTTTTGATGCAGCCAATTATACCATCCACCTGCTCGGTGCCGATAGAAAATGGCTGGAGATAAAGCTAGGCATCTTACAGCATACTGCATACGAATGGCCAGGATGTAAGTTTTCATCCTCATGCACAATCTTGGGCTAATAATATGTTTAGTGAATTTAAAAACTCTTTAGAAGCCGGTTTGCAAATAAACTTCTTGAGAGCTTTGATCAAGAGGATTTATTAAAATTAAATAATTTGTAGCGCTCGGAAAACTGATAAAATCAAACTCATTGTCAATTTTGTTCAGCCAATTGTCGGATTTTGGAGCACTAAACTGTCTGCCACCACTGAACATGATCCGAAGTACAATAATTCATTTAAAGAACCCACTTTTATGCCAAACGCCTGTTAGCGGTTCGTTGTTCTTCTTGTCATTCAGTTTCCGCAATTTCTTTTAATGACTTTAAAATTGGATTTTCTTCGCCTTGTGGTTCTTGTTGAGCCGCGTTTGGTCTGGTGTCCTCTTGAATAATTTCGAGCTTAGTTTGTCCATTAATTTCAGTCAAAGCATAATTCATTATAAAATA
>JBBPYM010000186.1:0-24112 GCA_038199905.1 Chitinophagales bacterium
AAGAACATAAAGCCCGCCTGCGCTATACTCGAATAGGCAAGCATTCTTTTTACACTTTGCTGAAATACTGCGGTTATGTTACCAATAAACAAAGTTGCCGCTGTAACAATCGCTACTATAAGGTGCCATTGACCAGGCATCTGGCTATAAGCACCTTCAAATAAACGGAAGAAAGCTATAAAAGCCCCAATCTTAACAATCGTTGCCATGAATGAAGTGAATACAGTTGGAGATCCGTCATATACATCAGGCGTCCAGAAATGAAACGGCGCGGCGGATACCTTAAACGCCATCGATATAAATAACAGCAACAGGCCCGCAATCAACAAGGGATTTAACCCAGGCACAAGCGCAACAGACATACCATCTATTGAAAAAGTACCTCTTGCTCCGTAAATGAGCGCAATTCCCATTAGCATCAATCCTGTGGAAAAAGAACCCATCAGAAAATATTTCAGCGAAGCTTCGTTGCTCTTCAGGTTCTTTTTATCGCTGCCAGTAAGAATATATAATGGAATAGAAATGATCTCAATACCAATAAAAAGCATCAACAGGGTTTCATAGGAGGAAGCAATGCTAACTCCGCAAAGCACGAAAAAAATGAGTGCAAAATAATCGGCTACATTCGCACCAACATTATAAAAATCACGGCCCGAAAGGAAGAAAAATACCAAGGTACAGCCAAAAGCAATGGAATTGAAAACCAGGGTAAAGCTGTCAAAAGAAAGCATGTTACGTGTGTTGAACGAAAACAGGCGCATTCCATAAAGCTCTCCTATGTTCACTGCTAACAGCAATATCAACCCGGTAATAGCAAGTGAACGCACAGCAGAATTTTTCTTAACAAAAATGCCGCTGAACATCATTACCACACCCCAAACACCTGAAACTATAATTGCATTCATAATATACTTTACTGGTCAAATCAGTTAATCCTTGTAAATCAGTATTAATATCTAAGGTTCATCCTGCTCAAGATTGCATCAGATAAGTCGTTTGTAACGGCTAGCATAGGCTTCGGGTATATACCCCCGGCAAATATCAACACAACAATTACTATCAAAGCAATTTTTACATTCAGGGAAACATCCGTTCCACTGGCAGTTAACGTATTGGTATTGCCGTAAAAAACTTTTTGTATCATATTTAAAGTATACACCGCAGCCAGAATGATACTTAACAAAGCTATTACTGTAAACACTACATTATATTTTGTTGCGGTAGACGATAACACACCATTAAACATCAAAAACTCACCAACAAAACCATTTGTCAATGGCAAGGCTATATTCGCAAGCGCTACAATTACCAGGAGGATAGCTAACCCGGGTGCTTTCTGTGCTAAGCCACCCAGTTCAGACATTTTACGCGTATGAAATTTTTGTTCGATGGCATTTACCACTATCCACATGCCAAGTATGTTGATACCATGATTGAACATCTGGATCATCACACCCTGCATTCCACTTTTGGTGGTAGCGAATACGGCTACACACATGAGTCCCATATGCGCGATGGAAGAATATGCTACCAATCGTTTCAGGTCATCCTGTTGCATGGCAACCAGGGAAGCATAAATGATCCCTATTACTGCAAGCAATGAAACTGTATCGCCCCAAGACCACGCCCCCATCGGCAATACCGGCATTACCCAACGTATCAGTCCGAAAATACCCATTTTTACCATTATACCACTGAGTACCATTGTTACCGCTGTGGGTGATTGTTCGTAGGTGTCGGGCTGCCAGGTATGAAAAGGGAATACCGGCATTTTGATGGCGAACGCAACAAAGAAAAGCCAGAACAACCACGATTCAGTACGTCCCGGCAGTTTAAGGGCATAAAACGATTCAATAGCAAAAGATTGATTCGCCTGGAAATACAAGTATATTATTCCAACCAGCATAAACAAGGAACCAAGAAAAGTATATATGAAGAATTTAAAGGTAACAGCAATTCGCTTCTCACCACCCCAGATGGAACAAAGAAAATACACAGGGATCAATGCGAGTTCCCAGAAAAAATAAAATAACAACGCATCTTTAGCAAGAAAAACACCCATTAACCCAGCCTGGGACAACAACATCAGCGCAAAAAATCGGTGTGCATTCTTATATTCATTCCGGTAAGTGGCAACAAAGATTAAAGGAAAAGAAATAGCTGTAAGGAGGCAAACGAGCTGCCCCATACCATCCAGTTCAACACGGAACCGGCTTCCAAGGCTTGGAATCCAGCTAGTATTACAAACAAGATGGGCAGAGGTCTGTAATATTAATAGACCCGTTATAGAAACACCGAGTGTGACAATGGACGAAACCAGCGCTGCATTCTTTGCCGTTTTGTCATTGTTTACAGCAAACAGTAATAGCCCGCTCAACAAAGGAATAAATATCAGTAAAACAGGTATCATATTTAGCTTAGAGTTCTTTTATATTGGTCATTACCGGCAAATTCGTAATTGTATCAGCTACTTTCAAAATCGCTGCTAGTGCTATCCTTTTTTCAAAAAAAATTCAATTACAAAAAAAATAACGATCCCGAAAACCATCAATAATATATAATTGCCTACCTGGCCACTTTGTAACAAACGGATCTGCCGGCTTCCATACTGAATGCTTCTCCCTACGCCGTTAACCATTCCGTCTACTACATATCTCTCAACTATTTTGCTGAAGAATTTTGATAAAGCACGTATCGGATTTACGATAGCTGCGTTATAAATTTCATCAACATACCATTTGTTTTCCAACAGTTTCCCAAAACCCTTGGCATCTGTCAACTCCGGGTTTTTACTGAATCGCAAGTAGCCATAGATACTGCCTCCCACTGCCACACCCACAGAAATTATCAACAGTATCCATTCTGTATTGTGGTCAATAGCGTGTGCATGTTGCAGTTTTAGAGATCCGGCAAAGATGGGTGCAAGAAATTCCGCCAGCGAGTGACCGTCTTTCATGAACAATTCAGGTATTCCTATTAGTCCGCCAATTACAGATAATATTGCAAGTACTATTAAGGGAAATGTGATAGCAACCGGGCTTTCGTGTAAATGATGCTCCTGCTCGTTTGTCCCCCGGAACGAACCCTGGAAAGTCATGGCATACAACCTGAACATATAGTATGCAGTCATCAGGGATCCTGCAGCGCCAACATAAAAATAAATGGGGTTTACTGCATAAGCTGCCAATAGTATTTCATCTTTTGAGAAAAATCCGGAAAAAGGAGGAATTCCGGCTATAGCAATGCACGCAAGCAAAAAAGTAATATGGGTCCAGGGCATATATTTTCTCAGACCGCCCATGTAACGGATATCCTGCTGCTGACTGTGCATGGCGTGAATTACAGAACCGGCGCCAAGGAACAAACATGCTTTAAAAAATGCATGGGTCATTACATGGAACACTGCCCCCGTGTAAGCGCCTACCCCCAGCCCCAAAAACATATACCCTAACTGGCTCACTGTTGAATAAGCCAGTACTTTCTTGATATCATTTTGTTTTAGGGCAATAGAGGCTGCAAGTATTGCAGTGGCCAAACCTATCACCGCGATAACAGATTGTGTTAACGGCGCCATGGTGTACAAAATGTTACTTCGGGCAATCATATAGATACCAGCTGTTACCATGGTTGCGGCATGTATCAACGCTGAAACCGGCGTAGGACCGGCCATCGCGTCTGGTAACCATGTGTACAAAGGAATCTGGGCGCTTTTACCCGTTGCACCTACAAAAAGCAGCAATGTAACGATGGTAATATCTGTCTTTGATAATAAATCGGTTTTTGAAAAAACGTCGTTGAAAGTAAGACTGCCTGTTTTTGAAAGTAGCCAAAACAAGGCGATCAGGAAGGCAAAGTCACCAATTCGGTTCATTATGAAAGCCTTATTGGCGGCGTTATTATAATCGTTGTTCTTGAACCAGAACCCGATCAGCAGGTAAGAGCACAATCCCACGCCTTCCCACCCGATAAACATAATCAGGTAATTGCCTCCGAGAACCAGCAGTAACATGGAAAATACAAAAAGATTTAAGTAGGCGAAGTACCTACCAAAATGCTCGTTGGATTCTTCATGCATGTAAGATGTGGAATACACATGAATTAAAAAACCAACACCTGTAATGATCAGCAGAAATAACGCGGACAATTGATCAGCGAGGAAGGAAAACGGAATATGAATTTTATCAAAACTTATAAAATCAAATAATACAACAGCCTGGGTGTTTCCTTTCCGAACTTCAATGAAAACAAGAACACTAACAATGAAAGAAGCCAGGATCATTCCACTGGCCACGATGCCGATCAGCGATTTGGACATAGCTTTTCTGGCCAGCCCATTGATTAAAAAACCAAGTAATGGAAACAGTGGTATCAGCCAGACAAGTTGTAAAATATTGTTCATAAACAAAAATCAAGTAAGAATTTAAAGCTTGAAGTAAGAACATTTCAATGTCGATTCTTACTCTTGCATATCTAGTTCTTCAGCCTGTTGAGGAAGTTTACATCAACAGAATGTGTGTTTCTATACAACATTACAATAATTGCCAGTCCTACACTTACTTCTGCCGCCGCAACTACCATAATAAAAAACACGAACAACTGGCCATCTGTGCCATCGGATACTGCACCAGCGGACTTTCCCAGGTAAGCCAGGTGATGCATTTTTGAAAACGCAACCAGCAGTACATTCACTGCGTTCAACATCAGCTCTACACACATAAAAATGATGATAGAATTACGACGGGTCAATACACCTACAATTCCTATACAGAACAAGGCAAGTGAAAAAAATAAGTAATAATTGATCGGCATAATCCGGTTTTATAATTTTTTGAAACCACAGCAGCTTATCACGCTTGCTTTGCCCTTCGCAACATTTCCAATTTCTGCTATTCGTTTTTTTCTTTTTTTCCAAGAACTACTGCACCTACCATGGCACTTAGAAACAAAATACTGCTTATCTCAAAAGGCACAACATAGTCATTAAAAAGAACCATCCCCAAGTTTTGTATAAGTCCTATCTCGCCATTTTGCGTTTGAGCTATCTGGTTCTTGTAGTCAGCGTCTTTTAATGCAGCTACCATCACCAGCAGCAAACATCCGCCTGCAAGAGCGCCAGCGATTTTGAGCCAATTCTTCTTGGCGGGCTCAACATCTGCATTGAGGTTCATCAGCATTATAACAAAAAGGAACAATACCATAATTGCTCCCGCATATACAATGAGGTTCACTATTGCCAGGAACTGTGCGTTCAATAAAATATAGTGGCCGGAAATGGCAAAAAATGTTACGATGAGGTAAAGCACACTGTAAACGAGATTTTTGCTGGTGACGACCATTAAAGCACTCCCAAGGGCCGTTACCGATAAAATCCAAAACAATAGATGTGTTATACTCATTGGAGCAGATGATTATTAAGATCCTGGAATTATGCCTCTTTGTTAGCCCTGTTGCCGCGTGCCTTAAGAAAAGCCTCGTGGTCCGTTTTAGGATCAGGTATCAGCAAATCGTTTTTATCGTATATAAAACTGTCGCGACTGAAATTGGAAGGAGCAAAAGTCTCACTCAGGTATACCGCGTCCTTTGGGCATGCTTCTTCACACAATCCGCAAAAAATACAGCGAAGCATATTTATTTCATACCTGGCAGCGTACTTTTCTTCCTTATATAAATGTTCCTCACCCGCTTTGCGTTCCGCAGCTTCCATAGTAATTGCTTCAGAAGGACAGGCAACGGCGCATAAACCGCAGGCGGTACAGCGTTCCCTCCCTTCTTCATCGCGGTTTAAAATCTGCAGACCGCGAAACACAGGACTGAAGGGCCGTTTCTCTTCCGGGTAACTGATAGTGGCCTTTTTCTTGAAAATATGTTTGAATGTAATAAGCATACCCTTCATGATATTCCAGAGGTAAATTTTCTCGAGGAATGTCATCGGCTTCCGCTCCATTACTTTGACCCTGTTTGTTAATGCATCCATTTTATATCTCCCTGAACTTATCCAGAACTGATTTTAATAGTTTCGCAAAAATATATGTTAAAGCGTTACCTCCCATATTTTCATCATAATATAAAAGGCCGTAATTATTTATTTATTTACCCACAAAATTAAGCCTCCTGTTATCAGCATATTTACCAGCGCCAGCGGTATCATAACTTTCCAACCAAGATTCATAAGCTGATCGTACCGAAATCGAGGTATTGTCCATCTTACCCACATGAAAAAGAAGATGAAAAAGAATACCTTGGCAAGCAAAGCGACAATACCGATAAGAGCGGCAATGTTCGGACTAAAATTAGCTTCGTTTACAAATGGCATATCGTAACCACCAAAATACAAGGTGACCATTATGGCGCTGCTGATAAACATATTTATATATTCAGCAAACAGGTAAAAGCCAAGTTTCATAGAGGAGAACTCCTGGTGATAGCCAAAATTTAATTCATTTTCTGCTTCAGGCAGATCAAACGGAGTACGGTTACACTCCGCGAAAGCACACACCAGAAACAGGAGAAAGCCAAGTGGCTGGTACACGATGTTCCACCAATGGCCAGCTGCCATTTGCTGTTCTACAATTGTTTTCATACTTAGTGAACCGGTTAACATCAGCAGGGCGATAAGAGAAAGCCCCATTGCCAGTTCATAAGATATAATCTGTGATGCTCCCCTGATTGCCGCAAGCAGTGAGAACTTATTATTAGATGCCCATCCGCCGATCATTATTCCATACACACCCATACTTACTACACCAAATACATACAGTATGCCGATGTTGATATCCGCTATTTGCAGTGCAATTGATCTGCCGAACAGTTCTATTGTACTACCCCAGGGAATCACTGCACTCGTCATCATAGCAGTCATCATCGCAAGGCAGGGACCCAGGATGAAAAGGAACTTGTTTGAACTGTTGGGGATGATTTCCTCTTTCATAAACAATTTCAGTCCGTCGGCAAGCGGCTGAAGAATGCCAAATGGCCCGGCCCTGTTGGGACCAATTCGATCCTGTATAACCGCTGCCACTTTGCGTTCCGCATACGTTGAATACATGGCAATTAATAAAGACGCACTGATAATAACAATAATCAGTATCAATTTCTCAATTATCAGAAAATAGTCAAGTGCGAGTAAAACCATGATCGTTTATCTATTGTGTTTGGCTTTCAGCCTTCAGCTAACAGCTGTCAGCCTGAACCGTCGTTCAAAATTATATTAAATCCAATGGAAAGCGGGCGGTTTAATCTTACCCCTTCCATTTCCTGTGTGCTGCTATTCTTTATTCATGTGTCCTTCGTACAGTTCTTCAATGTTCCAGAGTATTTCCTGGTCATCGAAACCTTCAAATTCTGCGGCCCAGGCTTTTACTTTTTCAAAATCGAGGCTGTTGGTTGTACAAAACTGCTCAGTCAATCTGAAAGAAGGTTTTCTTTCTTCGTCGATGTGCTTATCCAAAAAGTCAAAATAATCCTTCAGGAAATGTTTTCTCATGGGAAGAATGGAAAGCAGTCTTTCCTGCTCCCGCTCCTTTTCTTTCTCTGCCGCGCTTTTTTTTATTTCCTTACTCATTGTAGGTGCTAATCAAGCAATTTTGTTGACTCAGTAAAATCGCCAGAATGTGCTGGCCCCGGCAGTGCCGACAAATCTACTTCTGGGCGGTTTACCCCGCTCACACTGTGAATGTCCATCAGTTGTTTGGGATTGCGGCCACCCATAACTTTTGGCATTACTTCATCAGGAACCGTAATATCCAGGTAATGCCCCTGGGAGATCACCGAATGGCGGCTTACCTTGGTGGGCCCTTCGATGATCCAGTCGCTGGTGTTCTTTTTATCGAACCGACAGGTATTGCAGATCCACTCTTTAATTTCTCCCCACTGGTCCTTACGAGCTGTTACACGAAATACTTCATCCCCGCGGGTCCACATTGTTACTTTGCCGGCGCATTTTGGACAATCACGGTGTGCATCTACCGGTTTAAGGAACCAAACCCGATTTTTAAAACGGAAGGTTCTGTCTGTTAAAGCACCTACCGGGCATACATCAATCATGTTACCACTAAAGTCGTTGTCAATTGCTTTGGAAATATAAGTCGAGATTTCTGAATGATCTCCCCGGTCGAGGATGCCGTGCATGCGGTGGTCAGTAAGCTGATCTGCTACATAAACACAGCGGTAGCAAAGAATGCACCGCGTCATATGTAACTGGATATAAGGTCCTATATCTTCTTTCTCAAAAGTTCTTCTTGGAAATTCATAACGGGTACCGGCTTCGCCGTGTTCATAACTCAGGTCCTGTAGGTGACATTCGCCTGCCTGGTCGCAGATAGGGCAATCGAGCGGGTGATTGATAAGTAAAAATTCAACAACCCCTTTTCTCGCATCAATTACTTTTTCGCTGGTAATATTTTTAACCACCATGCCATCCATTACATTTGTTCTGCAGCTTGCTACCAACTTTGGCATTGGCCTTGGGTCAGCAGAGGAGCCGGCGGCAACTTCAACCAGGCAGGTGCGGCATTTTCCACCGCTGCCCTTTAGTTTGCTATAATAACACATTGCCGGAGGCGCAACTTCACCACCGATCTGGCGCGCTGCGTTTAATATGGACGTACCTGGCTCTACCTCGACACTTATGTTGTCAATGGTAACTTTTATCATCTTTTTTTCTTCCGCCATAATTTATTAGTTTACGCAAAGAGGCTCTATGCCTCAGCGCAAAGTTCATTATATTTTCCCGAATAATCGCCAGTTACACCACCGCAGTCTCCAATGAATCGGAATAATGAGCCAATCCAAAGTTGCGGGTCTGGCTTTCCTCCGGATTTAACACGTGCCATTCAAATTCATCCCGGAAATGACGGATAGCCGCTGCCACCGGCCATGCCGCTGCATCACCCAAGGGACAGATCGTATTTCCCTCGATCTTTCTTTGAATATCCCACAAGAGGTCTATATCACTCATTTTTCCTTTTCCGTATTCAATGTTTTTCAATATGCGTTCCATCCATCCTGTTCCTTCCCTGCAGGGAGAACATTGACCACAACTTTCGTGACGATAAAAACGGGCTAATGTCAGCGTGTGGCGAACCACGCATTGGTCTTCGTCGAGCACGATGAAACCACCTGAACCCATCATGGAACCAGTAGCAAAACCACCGTCTGATAAACTTTCGTAGTTCATCATTCTTGTTTCACCTTTTGCAGTCTTTAACAATAGGTTAGCTGGTAAAATGGGAACCGATGAACCACCTGGAATACAGGCTTTCAACTTTTTTCCATTGGGGATGCCACCGCAATATTCTTCACTATAGACAAACTCTTCCACCGAGATGGTCATATCAATCTCATAGATACCTGGCTTATTGATGTTACCACAGGCACTTAGCAATTTGGTGCCGGTAGATTTGCCAACTCCGATCTTAGAGTACGCTTCTCCGCCTTCATTGATTATAGGTACGATCGCTGCCAGTGTCTCCACATTATTCACCACGGTGGGGCAATCCCAAAGTCCCCTTACGGCCGGAAAAGGAGGTTTGATACGGGGAAGTCCCCTTTTGCCTTCGAGACTTTCAAGCAAAGCGGTTTCTTCCCCACAGATATAGGCGCCAGCACCTCGTTGAACATATATTTCACAGTCAAACCCTGTTGCAAGAATATTTTTGCCGAGCCAGCCATTTGCTCTGGCTTCCTCTATGGCCTGTTCAAGAATATCCGTGATCCATGCGTATTCACCGCGGATGTATATGTAAGTTCTGGCGCTACCTAGTGCGAAGGAGGAAACAATTAGTCCTTCAATAAGAAGGTGAGGAATAAATTCCATCAGGTACCTGTCTTTAAAGGTACCCGGTTCGCTTTCATCGGCATTACATACCAGGTAACGCGGAACACCTTCAGGCTTTGCCAGGAAACTCCATTTCATACCCGTAGGGAACCCTGCGCCTCCCCGCCCTCTTAATCCGCTTTTTTTCACTTCTTCCACAATATCAGCCGGTGACATTTTAAAAGCCTTTTCAACACTTTTATAACCACCTTCCCGGCGGTATACGTCATAGGTGCGGATGCCTTCTACATGTGCTTTCTCTAATAATAGTTTTCTACCCATAATTCAATGTCAAGTGAAAAACATTTATAAATACGTGCCCAGTCAATACGCTGCCAGCAAACTATTTCTGCAGGTACTTTTCAATCAGATCAAAAAACTGGCTGGACCATCCTGCTTTATGATCTTCCATTTCTTTTGAATTAGGAAATCGAGAATGTTCCAACACGATCCCGGTTCCTTTACCCTGACTTGCCAGTGTAAAATGCACCTCGGAGTGAGCAACTTCTGCAGGCCAGTGCGATGGTTTCCAGGTATACGCCAGTTCTTTTTCGGTGATCATCAGGATCTTACCCTCAACCCATCCATCAAACATTATGAACTGCCCACCTTGTCGTTTCTCAATCAAAGTTTCCGCACCGCTCCATTCGGCAACTATTTCATTGTCGGTTAACAGGCCCATCACTTTTGTCGACGAAGCGTTTAAATAAAACTCAAGTATAAACCCAGGTGACGGCATCAGCTTTAATTATTCGTTGCAGCAACATGCCTGCACTCTTCAATGATGCGGTCTACTTTTTCCATTGTTAGATGCTCCCGGAAATGTTTACCCAATTGCATCATTGGCGCGTAACCACAAGCCCCAAGGCATTCTACGGTTTTTAAAGTGAATAATCCGTCTGGTGTTGTGTCTCCAACCCTGATGCTTAGTTTTTGTTTTATATAATCGATGATGTCATCACTCCCTTTTAGCATACATGGACCAGTCTGGCATACTTCAAACAAATACCTCCCGACAGGCTTCATGTTGTACATAGAATAAAAAGTAGCTACCTCATATACTTCAATTGGTTCGATATTCAAAAGAGAAGCAACATAGTCCATTACCGGCACGTCTAGCCAGCCGCCAAATTCATCCTGCGCCAAAAGCAGTACCGGAATCAGGGCACTCTTGTGTTTTCCTTCCGGATAACGTGCCATGATTTCTGTTACTTTCTTTAGTTGCTCTTCAGAAAATTTCATTGCGCTTATTTAAAAATTTGAATTTTAGTTGAACCAGCTTCCAACATTTAGATCATCATTTATCCATCCATTTCCCCGGCAATTAGATTGAGGCTGCTTAATGTTACGATAGCATCACTCAGCATACTGCCTTTTACGAGTTCTGAATAAGCCTGGTAATAAATAAAACACGGCCTCCTGAAATGCAACCGGTAGGGCGATCGCCCTCCATCACTTATCAGGTAAAAGCCAAGTTCTCCGTTTCCACCTTCTACAGAATGGTAAACCTCACCGGAAGGAATGTCTGTTTCACCCATCACTATCTTGAAATGATAGATCAATGCTTCCATTTTTGTATAAACGTCCTCTTTTGCAGGCAGATAGTAAGCGGGCGTATCTGCATGAAAAACCTCTGCTGCTTCACCTTTAAATTCCTGTACTTTCTGGTAGGCCTGGCGAATGATGTGCAAAGACTGTTTCATCTCTTCATTACGCACCATAAAACGATCATAATTATCACCTGTTTTTCCTACCGGGATTATAAAGTCGAAGTCTTCGTAACTGCTGTAGGGGCTTTGAACACGCACATCGTAGTCAACACCTGAGGCCCTGAGATTGGGGCCCGTAAATCCATAATTCAAAGCTCTTTCGGCGCTGATACCGCCGCCACCTATGGTTCTTTCCATGAAGATGCGGTTGCGCATGAACAGGTTATTAAATTCAGCAAGCACGTTAGGATATTCCGCTAAAAATTTTTCTAATTTCTGGAAGGCTGTGTTTGTGAAGTTGCGTTCAAATCCGCCTATGCGGCCAATGTTCGTTGTGAGGCGCGATCCGCATATTTCTTCATAAATTTCATAAATAAGTTCGCGGTATTGCATTACATATAAAAAACCCGTAAAGGCGCCTGTATCCACGCCAACTATTGAATTGCAGATAAGATGATCAGATATCCTGGCAAGCTCCATAATTATCACCCGGAGATAATCTACTCTCTTAGGCAACTTTATGCCGAGCAATTTTTCACAGGTCTGGTGCCAGCCCATGTTATTGATAGGTGAGGAGCAATAGTTTAAACGATCAGTTAGCGGAGTGATTTGGTAAAGAGGCCTACGCTCGGCAATCTTTTCAAAGGCGCGGTGAATATAGCCAACAGTTTGTTCAGCGTCTACAATACGCTCGCCATCCAGCTCTAAAACATTCTGAAATACACCGTGAGTTGCCGGGTGTGTAGGACCAAGATTGAGTGTAGTAGTCTTTTTCTCTATACTTCCTTCCGGTAATTTGATATGATGTTCAGACATGGTATTTTAAAGTTTATAACATAGACCCAGGGTCAGTTTGATATTGTGACTAAAACCCTGAAAACCAGCTTCCCTGACCTTGAACCTTCATCAAACTGGTTATCCTCTTCCAAACATTTCATCATCCTTATCCCTGCGGGTTTGATCTTCCAGCGGAAATTCTTTTCGCATTGGGAAGTAATCCATTTCTTCTACATTTTGAATACGTTTCAAATTAGGATGACCTACAAAATTTACACCGTAGAAGTCATAGGTTTCTCTTTCCATCCAGTTAGCGGATTCATACAATGCAGAAGCAGTAAATATGTCGGGCTGAGCAATATCAGTAAAAACCTTGAAACGGAGCCTTATGTTATCAACCAGGTTATGCAGATGATACACAACGGCAAGCTCTTCACCGGTTCTATTGGGGTAGTGAACAGCGCAGAGATCAGTCAAAAAACGGAAGCGCATTTCCGTATCGTCAAACAGGAACTGCATTACTTTGAGGTTCGTGTCTTTCGCACCTGTGAAAGTCAGCAGCCCATAAGGTTCTTCCCAATTGGTAAGTTGCTCACCAAACTTTTGAGCAAGCTTTTCCTTAATCAGTTCATTTGTTAATGTCATTGGAGCTGTTGCGCTTGGTTTAGTATAAAGTTCAGTATGTTAAGTTCGTTGGGCGGTTCACATAAACAAGATAAAATAAGTTATTGAATGCCATAACTTGTCATCAGTTCTGCGTATTTATCACTAGATCTCCTGCGCAAACTTTCAGAACCTATTAAATCCTGGATCTTTAAGATGCCATCAATAATTGCTTCAGGCCTTGGTGGGCATCCAGGCACGTAAACGTCTACCGGGATGATCTGGTCAATACCCTGCAGCACCGAGTAACTATCAAAGATGCCGCCACTGCAGGCACAGGCGCCAACGGAAAGAACCCACCTTGGTTCTGCCATTTGCAGGTAAACCTGGCGTAATACCGGTCCCATTTTCTTTGCAATCGTACCCATAACCATTAGCAAGTCGCACTGCCTGGGAGAGAATCCGATTCTTTCAGCGCCAAATCTCCCTAGATCGTAGTGAGCGCCCATTGTGGCCATGAATTCAATCCCGCAACAGGAAGTTGCGAAGGGAAGTGGCCAGATTGAATTTTTTCTTGCTAAACCAACCAGGCTGCCCAGGTTTGTGGCGAAGAATCCATCACCAGTATGTCCTGGTGGCAATTCTGCAACTGCAATAGGTTTTCCACCCTCGTTCTTAATATTGTATTGTACCGGACGTGCCATAATCTTTCCTCCTGACCTTTATATCAAAGTCGATTTAATTCGAAAAAATGAACCAATAATATAACGATGCAGGGGAATTCTTGTTGCAAATAATCTGCATCTTAACAACCTTTTCCAATTAGAGAGCGGTTTAGTCTTCCCAATGCAATGCTCCTTTTTTCAAAATGTAATAAAAACCCGCCATAAAAAATCCTGTAAACATAACGACAGCAAGAAAACCGTTCCACCCAAGAGTCCTAAAATTTACCGCGTATGGATAAAAAAAGATCACCTCCACGTCGAACAAAACGAATAAAATGGCTACAAGAAAATATTTGATCGCCATCGGCTGGCGAGCATTTCCAACACTTTCGATTCCGCTCTCAAAATTTTCCAGCTTTTCATCAGTATTTCGTTTTGGCCCGAGGAGATGTGTGATGGCCATCATCGCCCCTACAAAAATGACCGCAAATATCAACTGGATAGCAATAGGAAGATAATTCATCGAACTATTGACATCAGCAGTATTTGCCTGCAGTAAGAACAAATGCATGTGAGATAGTTATTTAGACGCAAAAATACGGTAGCAGGTTCAAATAACCATTTAGAAATTCAAATTCGGCAAATTAAAAATCCCCTGCCAGTTAAGTGGCAGGGGATTTTTTTTATTCATATTTATAATATTTTATGCCTTCTTTTTTATGGCGGGCTTTTTTGCTGAAGTTTTACTGGCCGCTGGTTTGGAAGCTGCTGGTTTGGTAGCTGTAGCTGCTTTTGGTGCCGGCGCGGGTCTTTTCAATATATCAATATACTTTTTAGCATCGGAGTTTGTGCTATCTAGTTCCAGTACACCTTCCAATTGAGCAATCGCGGAGTCCTTGTCCTTAGCAATGTTTGCATAATAACTGGCGAGGTAAGAGTGAGCCTGCAGCAAGGTAGATTTGTACTTTTCTTTAGCTGTATCGGCAAACATGATCAACTTTTTGTAAGGCTCAACCGCAAGGCCCTTTTCCAATGTAGTATCCTGTGCTGCGGCACTTTTTGCGCACCAGAGGTAACCAAATATTTCTGTTGGATATTTAGTTGAATACACACCGCAGAATATACTGTCTGCCGTTATATAGTTTCCAGACATATAGTGAGCATAACCCAGGTCATATAAATCACGATTTGAGGGATCTTTTTTAGACTGGTAGATTTTAGTGAGCCAGTTAGTCTGCTCTATTCTGTTGCCAATTTTGCCTGCAAATTCTGCAGCTTCCGCCATCAGCGTTTGTTTAGAAACTTCTGCGGTATCGAGGTCAACTGCAGTTTGATAGTTAGCAAGTGCTTCGGTTTCACTGCCAGGAAACTTGCTCAGAAGTTTAGCTCTAAAAACATAATCCAGTGGCACAAAGCCTTCTTTCTTTTGTTTTGTAAAATATTGGTCCAGGTATGTTTTCGCGTTAATCGAATCTTTTAATTCGTCAAAGCTGTAAGCTACCAGTTTGTAATAGCGGGGATCCGCTGCATCGGCCAACTGGGAAATTTTGCCTTTTGCTGAATCCACTGCACCCTGGTAGTTCCGCGCTGCATACAGAAGGCTGATCCTATCGTATTCATCAGAAGGTTTAGGATCTGTTACTGCGAGATATTTGTCAAAGAATTCTTTTGATTTGTTAATGTCCCTGCTGTAGTAGTAAGTATACAGTTCATAGAAAGCCGGAGCGTAATTCGGATCTAGTTGAATTGCTTCCTGGTATGCGGGAATGAAATATTCCGGGTTATTTTGTGATTGGTAAACCTTCGCGATCCTGTATTTAGCTTCCGCTAATTTTGCATCAAGGGATAGTGCCTTCTGAAAAGCAGTTACAGCTCCGCCACCATCTATTAGCTTGCGGTAGGCTTCTCCCAGAAGTAAGTAACTTTCCGCATTTCTTGGGTCTTTCTTTTCATTTGCAAGAGAATTTATTTTTTCCACTGCATAGTTTGCATCGCCTTTCTCAGCAAAAACATTAGCCCGGGCAACGGCATTCAATACGTTGATATCCTTGCCTTTTGTGAGACTGATAGCTGTTTCAAATCTTTGGCGGGCTTCATTGGTTTTATTTTCCATCAACTCTATCTGGCCAATGCCTACTAATAATAGCGGTGCATTACCATTAGATGCAAGAGATTTCTGATACAAGTCCTTGGCCGCGGTGGAATCATCTGATTCGATCAGCGTTTGCCCAAGCCAATAAACAGCATCGATATTGTTGGGATTAGAAGCCAGAATTTTTTCAAATTGCGCTTTTGCACTCAAATACTTATGGTAATAAAAAGACTTTTTACCCTGCTCCACATTCTGAGCGTGAATGGTTTGAACTGCAACAATAAAAAATAATACAATGCTTGTTATTTGCTTCATAATCAATTCCTGTTTTTAGGTTTGCAAATTTATAATAATCTGATTAATAAAAAATTATTGCTTAATCATAGAATTTCTCGTCTCAAACGACATCTGAGCCGGCCATAGATAGGCTCTTCTAAAAATTAATTGGCCTCTTTCGTTTATGAGGAAATTTACGAATCCGCTGCCTAGTCCTTTGTAATTTTCTTTAAGGATATAGTGCAAACCGCGGACCAAAGGATATCTTCTCATGGCGATATTTGCCTGGTATGGTTTAACATAAGCTTTTCTCTCACAAATCGTACATTCAAGGGAGGCGATTTTAACATTCTCTGAAAAGCTTAGCTGATTGCCATCTTCCCTGTTGCCAATCCAACTCACACCTACAAAACCAATCGCGTCCTTGTTATTCTCAACATAATCAATTACGCCCTGGCTGGTGGTGGCAGCCATTACATTTTTTCCAAACGGGGCACCTTTAAGTAAAGAATCCATCACAAAGCGGACGGTACTTGTAGCAGACAGCCCGTCCATTACAACTTTATATTTGTATCCGCTTGTACCTTTTACCAGAGAACGTAAATCAATCATGTCAAATACGGAATCCTTTGCGGCATTATTTACTATAACGGCAATGGCATCATAAGCCATCTTTCCCTGCACCGGCCTGAATTTAAGCGTGTCCGCCATAAAAGCTTCTTCTTGACGTGTCAGTGACCGCGTAACCACAACCATACGAACAGAATCATTACGAAGGTCCTTGAGACATTCGGCCTCAGCCTTATAATGCGCAACAATTTTTGCATCAGGATATGATGATTCAAATACCCTGATCTGAGAGTCTATGATCGGTTTAAAGGACTCGTCTACACTAATGTTAATAGTGCCTGTTGTAGTTGTATCACCAGGATACTTTGTGGATTGGTTATCACCACAACTCGCTAAAACTAATACTGATAGGATACCACCTGCAAGACGGTCTAATATATCTGTGATTGTGTTACTAGCTTTCTTCATTCAGAGTAATAATTTTTTTTAACGCCTCGATAAATACGCCATGCTCCATAAATAATACACATTCCTGCAAAAAAATACCTGAAGAATGGTTCAACGTTAAACTCAATACCAATTCTTGGCGCGATGGATAAAAAAATACCGAAGCCTAATATAACCAGACCCATGCCAAAATCCATTACAGAGCGCATTAACATATAATTTTTGGCCCTTCTTTCACTTTGATCGGTTTGCATTTTAATAAATTTACCGGGTTTTAAGATATTTGAATAAGAATAATGAATATAAATGTTGAAAGCTTTTGAAGTAAACACGTGTATTGAAAGCAAGGTAATAAATTTTCATCTTCATTCAATTTTCAGCCTGAGTTACGATTATTCTATGAGCCTGGCTACATTAGTCAGCCACCATCTGCAGTTATGATGCATGGATAAAATACATTCCATACCATAGTTTTTGTTTTAGCATATAATTTGCACACCCAGAGCCATGCCTGTTATGATAGTATTTCATTACAGCTTTAAATCATTCAAAATATACAAAGCGGGTATCACAGGAAGTTCAAACAAGCAGGAGGCGAAGTATAATTGTTATCTTTGGCCCCATGAAAATTTTAATGGTTTGCCTTGGAAATATTTGTCGCAGCCCTCTTGCGGAAGGCATCCTCAAACAAAAAGCGCTGGATGCTTCCTTGAACTGGCAAATTGAAAGTGCCGGTACCCTCAATTTTAACTCCGGACTCCCACCGCATCGTTTTTCACAGAAAGTTGCGTTAATTAATGGTATCGATATTAACCAGAAAAGGTCAAGGGAATTTAAGTCGGAAGATTATTTAGAGTTTGATAAGATTTATGCCATGTCTCTGGATGTAATAGCAGACATAAAAAAAATAGCCGGACCGGCATATGATGCTGACAAGACCGCCCTGCTGCTTGACGAATTATTTCCGGGAGAAAACAAAGAAGTGCCTGATCCATATTCCGGCACAGAGCCTGAATTTCATGACGTATATAAAATGATTGCGGAAGCCTGCGATAGGATAGTTCAAAAATATGCTGCGCCTGCAAAATAATTACCTGTTATTTTTATATCAAACCAACTTTAAACACCTGATCTTATAATGGCTAAGCCCAGCATTCCACAAGGCACCCGTGATTTTGGACCCGGTACAGTGAGAAAACGCAATTTTATTTTTGCAACAATAAAGAATGTTTTTGAATTGTACGGTTTCCAGCCGCTTGAAACGCCCGCTATTGAAAACCTTGAAACATTAATGGGGAAATACGGTGATGAAGGAGACAAACTTATCTTCAAAATCCTTAATAACGGGTTGAATGATCCTAAAAACATTGACCGTTCAAAAGCCGGTTTTGAAAATGTTCTGCTCGGTAAAAATGATAAAAGCATATCAGAAAGGGCATTAAAGTATGACCTCACAATACCATTCGCCAGGTATGTAGCTATGAATTTCGGCCAGCTAAGTTTTCCATTCAAAAGATACCAGGTGCAGCCCGTATGGCGGGCAGACCGTCCGCAAAAAGGACGTTACCGCGAATTTTACCAGTGTGATGCCGATGTAGTCGGAAGCAAATCTTTGTTGAATGAAATGGAATTGGCAACAATTTATAACGATGTATTTCAAAAGCTGAAGATACCTGTTGAAATCCGTATTAACAGTCGCAAGATCCTGGCGGCGCTGGCAGAACTTTGCGGTGATCCAAGATCAATGATGAACATTACCATTGCTATCGACAAACTGGATAAGATTGGCCTGGAAAAGGTTAAAGAAGAATTGGTTTTACGCAAACTCAATGAGGAACAGATCTCTCTAATTGAAAGGTACCTCCTGATTTACGGCACCAACACAGAAAAGATTGAGCAAGCAAAACTACTGTTCGGCGATAATGCCTCTGGACTGGAAGGTATCAGGGAACTGGAATATCTCCTCCATAACTGTAGTGCCTCAGTGAATTTAAACCTTCTTATAGATTTTACGCTGGCGCGGGGACTTAATTATTACACCGGGATCATTTTCGAGGTAAAGGCCCGTGATGTACAGATGGGCAGCATTGGCGGCGGGGGCAGGTATGATGACCTCACAGGTCTGTTTGGTGTTCCTGACCTTCCCGGAGTTGGCATCTCTTTCGGTGTTGACCGGATATACGACGTAATGGAAGAACTGCAGTTGTTCCCCGAAAACGTACACACCGGTACAAAAGTCTTGTTTTTCAACCTGGGAGAAAAAGAAGGCATTTATTCATTTAAGATAATGCAGCATATGAGGGCACAAGGCGTAAGTTGTGAGTTATACCACGAGCAGGCTAAATTTGATAAGCAATTTAAATACGCTGAAAGGAAGGATATCCCCTTTACAATTGTCATCGGCAGCCAGGAAATGGAAAACGAAACCTGTGTCTTAAAGAATCTAAGCAGCGGTGTTCAGGAAACAATGCCGATTAGCGAACTGTATGCAAAACTGAAATAGCTATCAGCTATCAGCTATCAGCTATCAGCTATCAGCTATCAGCTATCAGCTATCAGCTATAGCTAAGGCCTGCGGCCTGCTTTGAACATTAGTTGTTATTCATATAGAGGGGTCGATAATTGGCGACCCCTCTGTATGATTATGGTTAATAGCCCAACTATTGAAACGCAGCTGATAGCTGATAGCTGACGGCTGATAGCTGACTGCTAATCACAATTTTCAAAAATCATTGCCGCCCCTTGTCCTACACCTACGCACATACAGGCTAGGCCAAAACGGGTTTTACGGCGGCGCATTTCGTGTAGCAGCGTGGTTGAAATCCTGGCGCCAGTGCAACCTATAGGATTTCCTATTGCAATGGAACCGCCGTTTACATTAACAGCAGACATGTCAATACCAAGTTCTTCGATGCAGGCAATAGATTGAACTGCAAAAGCTTCATTCATTTCCACAAGTCCTATATCACCGATCTTCAGTCCCGCTCGTTGTAATGCTTTACGAGTAGCAGGCACCGGGCCCATGCCCATAATAGAAGGATCAACACCCGCAATTGCCATTGATACTACCCTTGCCATCGGTTTGAGATCATGTTTATTGACGGTCTGCTCATCTGTCATTAGCAAAGCAGCCGCGCCATCATTAAGTCCACTGGAGTTACCCGCCGTAACGGTACCATTTTTAAGGAACGCTGGTTTAAGTCCGGCAAGTTTGTCAACCGTTGTATGCCGTGGATATTCATCTTTTGAAAAATAATGTGAGCCCCCATCAGGTGCTACATTTACTGGTACAATTTCATGTTCCCATTTACCCGCTAAAACTGCGGCAAAATATTTTCGGTGGCTTTGTGCGGCGAATTCGTCCTGGGCTTCTCTTGTAATTCTTCTATTTTGAGATATGAATTCTGCAGTTTGTCCCATATTATAGGGATAATACTTCTCTGAAAGGTTTTTATTTATAAAACGCCAGCCGATCGTTGAATCATAAATCTCGGTACTGCGGTCCCAGGAATTCTTGCTTTTAGCCATTACAAAAGGCGCGCGTGTCATGCTCTCTACTCCGCCCGCTATGTACATGCTTCCCTCATTGCAGGATATGGCTCTGGAAGCATCCATAATTGCCTGCAACCCGCTGGCACACAACCGGTTCACGGTAATTCCGCCGATAGATACCGGCAAGCCGGCAAGCAAAACCGCCATGCGTGCAACATTGCGGTTATCTTCTCCTGCCTGATTGGAGGCACCGGCTATTACATCTTCTATGTCATTTGTGTTAATACCAGGATTTCGGGTGATAAGGGATTTAATTACGAAGGCTAGCAGGTCATCGGGCCTGACTGAACTAAGAGCGCCACCGTATCTTCCAACTGGTGTTCTTACAGAATCAATTATAAATGCTGTTTTCATGCAGGAGGTGCAACTGTTTGCGGTAAAGATAGGGAAGAATGGGTTTGGGGTATGGGGTATGAGGTACAGGTTTGAGTGCATGTATGGGGTATGGGGCATGAAAAAGTGGAAATTCTTTATGGAGCCCTTGTGCGACCAAATAATACTGTACAATGGCTATTTTCTGGGTATCTTTGCCGCTATGCCAGATAATAAAAAGAACATACGGCACCTGAATTTAAGTGAGCTGGAGCAATACTTTGAAGCCTTGGGTGAAAAAAAATTCAGAACAAAACAAGTGTACGAGTGGCTGTGGAAAAAACATGCTCACAATTTTGAAGAGATGACGAATATTAGCAAGGAGTTAAGGTCTAAACTGGAAGACAACTTTTCACTCCCTGCCCTTGTAACTGACGCTACGCAATACTCAACTGATGGTACTATAAAAAGCAGGTTCAAAACTCACGACGGTCACCTTGTTGAGGGTGTACTCATACCCACCGAAACCCGTTATACTGCCTGCGTAAGTTCGCAGATAGGTTGTTCTCTCAATTGCAAGTTTTGTGCTACCGGTTATATGGAACGCCAACGCAATCTCGATTTTGATGAAATTTACGATGAAGCAGTTCTGCTTAACCAACAAACTGAAAAAACCTTCGGTAAAAAAATAAGCAATATTGTTTTTATGGGAATGGGTGAACCCCTGTTAAACTATAAAAACGTACTGAAGGCAATAGAAAAAATAACTTCTCCCGATGGTCTTGGCATGAGTGCGAGGCGGGTAACCGTATCTACCGCCGGAGTGGCCAAGATGATCAAACAACTTGGTGATGACAAGGTTAAGTTTAATCTTGCATTGTCACTGCACGCTACCAACGACATCAAGCGAAATGAAATAATGCCTATCAATGAAACAAATAATATCAAAGCATTGATAGAGGCGCTAAATTATTTTTATGAGAAAACCGGCAACGAGATCACTTTTGAATACATTCTTTTTAAAGACTTTAACGACTCGATAAGGGACGCGGAAGAATTAATAAAAAATTTTCGCCAGGTGCCAATGCATCTTGTAAACATTATTGAATACAACCCGATTGACGCGGCAAAATTTGAAAAACCGGAAGAAGAAAAGGTAGAAAGGTTTATGAATCATCTTTCAAAGGCAAGGGTTAATGCACATCTAAGGCGAAGCAGGGGAAAAGATATTGATGCAGCCTGCGGTCAATTAGCGAACAAGACTGGCGTTATAGCTGAATAATCTTCTTCCCCGATATAACGGGCATTTAGTTCTACCAGGTAAAGCTAAAAAACCCCAGACTTATATAAACTTTTAAAGCTGGCTCTTGCAGCAAAAGCTGAAGAGTTGTAGCCTATACTACTGTTGCAAAACAGCAAAAATTCAAACAATGAGCAAGAATTCACAATTCGAGAAATTTATTAACAAGACAAGAGGGAGCGCCATAAAGGAGCAATTCAAACAGGAAAAAAAAATTGCTAAAAAAGAAAGAGCACAGGCGATTGAAAAAAGATTTGAAGAAAAGAGGCGCCTGAAGTTTGGTCCCCAGGAACCCGCAGTTAAAGCCAGAGAAGTATTAAAAGAGTCAAAGGGAAAGGCCCCCGCTCCAAAAACAGGTCAATCGTTTACGCCGAAGGATAAAAAGCTAGTGGCTCCTGAAATAAAAGCAGGTGTTCAAATGCCACTAAATAAATATATTGCGCATAGTGGTATCAGTGGAAGAAGAGAAGCCGCAGACCTGGTTAGGTTAGGTGAAGTAACAGTAAATGATAAGGTAGTTACCGAGCCAGGCACCAAGATCCTGGAGAATGACATCGTTAAAGTGAAAGGCAAGAAAATCGTCCCTTCAAATAACTTTGTATACATCTTACTTAATAAACCAAAAGATTATATTACTACCACCGATGATCCGCAGGGAAGAAGAACGGTACTTGACCTTATAAGGAACGCCACCAATGAACGGGTATATCCCATTGGAAGGCTCGATCGTAATACCTCAGGGGTATTGCTGTTTACAAACGATGGCGAACTGGCTCAAACATTATCCCATCCTAAAAACCAGATAAAAAAAATATACGAGGTAAAACTTGATAAGGACCTTACTAAAAATGATTTTGAAAATATCCTTAATGGTGTTAGTCTTGAAGACGGCTTTATAGCACCCGACGCGTTGGCTTTTGCTGATTCAAAAGACAAAAGCATCATTGGTATAGAAATCCATAGTGGCCGTAACCGAGTTGTACGGCGCATCTTTGAAAAACTCGGCTATGATGTAATTGGTTTGGACAGGGTGATGTATGCAGGCCTCACGAAAAAAAATGTACAACGTGGGAAATGGCGGCTGTTGGCTGAGAAAGAAGTCAGGATCCTCAAACATTTCAATAAGGCCGCAACGAAACACTAATAATTTCTTATGAAGAATGAACCGGAAATCATATTTGAAAATGATGATTTCATCGCCATAAATAAACAGGCGGGAATGCTTTCTATACCTGACAGGATTCAATCGCAGCCTTCCTTAAAAGACATTCTCCGGGAAAAATACCCTGACATTTACACTGTTCACAGGCTCGACAAGGAAACCAGCGGGGTAATTGTTTTTGCAAAACATGAGGCTATGCATAAGCATTTGTCGTTACAGTTTGAGAACCGTGAGACTGAGAAGTATTATGCCGGCTTTGTAACAGGGTCGCTTCCAGAAAAAAACGGAACTGTAAACGTGGCAATTATCGAGCATCCTTTTAAAAAGGGTGTAATGACTACCTCGGCAAAAGGCAAAGAATCTTTAACGGCATTCGAGGTATTAGAAGAGCTTGGTCCTTTTTCTTATATGCAGTTCAAAATTTTTACTGGGCGCACACACCAGATCAGGGTTCACATGAAACATCTTGGCCATCCAATTGCCTGTGACGATTTGTACGGTGATGCGAAACCCGTAATGTTATCAGACCTCAAGAAAAAATACAAGTTATCAAAAAAAGAGGAAGAAGAGCGGCCCATTTTATCAAGGCTGGCGTTACATGCAGCGAAACTGGTGTTCAGGGATATGGCAGGAAGAACCCACACCCTGCAGGCGCCCCTACCAAAAGACATGAGGGCGTTTTTGCAGCAGCTTAAAAAAATATTTGATCAGAAGATAGTAAATAAGTAGACAACAGCTTTTACGCAATGAAAAGCAGATCCTGATTTTCACTAGTGGATCATTCCCGCTTTCCCCTGCCACAGCGTGCCTGAGAGTAATTATCCGGGATAAGA
>JBBPYM010000187.1:0-12407 GCA_038199905.1 Chitinophagales bacterium
AGACATCTGTGGCAGATCTTGAGAAGTTTTTAGGGAAGATTCGGAACATAAACTTTTTTCTTGTAAGGTGAATGCAGCGAAGACCAATAGTTTAGTTGCCAGGTGTCCACTGCTTTTAATCTGCAAAAAAAACTTCGCATCGGCATTGTACACGTTCATGCAAATGAAAACGGCAAACCCTTTGGTAATTAAATTTGAGCAATGAATGAAAATAATTTCTCCACACGCAGGAAATCTACAAAGCTAGTCGCGGAACAAAAACACGTTGGAATATTGCCACGAAGGCTCAAAGGCGCGAAGAAACACGAAGGCCTTTCGTGTTTCTTCGCACCTTTGAGCCTTCGTGGCAACTGCCGGGGAATCCCAATGCCAGCACTTTGTTGCCGACGCATTTAATAAAATGAATATCAATGACGTAAAGCGTTATTGCTAAATTAGAGACGCCTGCCATCAGATAGATCAGGCCCTTTATTCATTTCGAAGGCTTTTGATAGGATTCGCTATTGCCGCCTTTATAGATTCATAACTGATAGTACACCATGCGATAAAAATTGACGTCACTGATGCCATCAAAAAAATGGTCCAGCTAATATCGATCCGGTAAACAAAACCTTTCAACCAGTTGCTGGTACCAAGCCAAGCAAGTGGAATGGCAATTATCATCGCGAGTATAATGAGTTTTACAAAATTTTGAGACAACAAAAAAACAATGTCGAATACAGAGGCGCCCAACACCTTGCGAACGCCAATCTCTTTAACACGCTGTTCGGCCATGAATGCAGACAAGCCATATAAACCCAGGCAGGAAATAAATATTGCCAGTATGGCAAATAGATTAAAGATGCTACCCATTTGCCGTTCACCCCTGTAAAGATTATCAAGGTCGGTATCCAAAAAACTATATGAAAAAGGATAAGATGGATTGAGCTGGTGGTTGATCTGTTCAAGCGCTTTTATGGACGCTTCATTTTTACCCGGACTGGTACGTACCATTACAAATCCTCCCCACCTGTTCTGCCTCATCACCAATGGCTCGATGGCATATTGAAGCGGTTTAAAATTGAAATTTTTAATTACCCCTATGATAATTCCTTTTCTACCATCAAAGGAAAGGCTTTTACCCACTGCATTTTCTACGGTCATGTTCATCAACCGCAGGGAGGTTTCATTTACGACAAAGTTGGAACTGTCTCCTTTAAACTCTTTCGAAAAACTTCGGCCATTCAACAACGTCAGTTTAAAAACCCGCACGAAGTTTTCATCTATGTCAATACTTGGAATAACGTTTTGTGAATTAGGGTCCTTACCGTCCCATTTAACATCCGTGTTACCGGTAGTGAGATTTGTAGGAAGATCAGAAATTATAGAGAAATTGCTGGTAAGTGTATTTTCACTTAATGCTGATTTAAGGGCTTGCTGCTTGCCCCATAAATCCATTGTCATGGGCATGTATACAAGATTGGATTTATCGAAACCAAGATTTTTGCTTTTAATAAAATTTAGTTGTTTGTAAACGATGGCAGTCCCCACCAGTAAAATAATGGCGACCACAAACTGGGTTACAACCAGGCCATTCCTGAACAGCAGGTTACCGCCACTCATTTTCAATTTTCCTTTCAATATTGTAACAGGTTTCAAACCGGAAAGAAAAAGAGCGGGATAGCTTCCTGAAATCAGCCCGGTTAATAAAGCAATTATAAACAGGGTGACTACCACTTCTCCATCGAGCAGATTCAACGCAAGTTCTTTGCCCGCGAGCAGGTTGAAAGCAGGTAACGAAATGTACACGATAACGGCTGCAACCAAAGCAGAAAAAAGAGATATAATCACTGACTCACCTAAAAATTGCAATATAAGTTGATAACGTCCGGCGCCTACAACTTTGCGGAGACCTACTTCTTTGGACCTTCTGGCAGAGCGCGCCGTGGCTAGGTTCATAAAGTTGATACAGGCAACACAAAGAATAAAAAGCGCTACAATGAAAAATATATTCACATACTGGATATTACCATGACCAGGGAGATCTACCTGCAAGTTTGAGTGAAGATGAATGCTCGTAAGCGGCTGCAACTGAAAATCAACCTTGGTATATATATCATGTGATTGGTGAATTTTTTTAATTCGGTGCAATAGCTCGGGGAACAGGGGTGAAGCTGGGTCAATGTGATCTTGCAGGTGGATGTAAGAATAATAATTAAAATTCCCCCATACACTATTCTTTACATCATAATCCCTCGTAGCCAGGTAAGACATGGGAAGGATAAAATCAAACTGCAAGTGCGAATTGGCAGGAACATTTTTCATTATGCCGGTAACGATAAAATTATCCTGGTTATTTTTTCGAATAACTTTACCGATTGCATCTTCCCCGCCGAAATATTTCCTGGCCATATCTTCCGTGATTACCATACCATCGGGATGCTGAAGCACGAGTTTTGGATCTCCTTCCAGTAATGGAAAACTGAACTCCTGGAAGAAATTTGAATCAGCGAAAACAATACGCTTTTCTTCAAACTTACGATCACCTGACTCAAATAAATTGGTGGAAGGTTTGCTAATGCGCACTACTGATTTTATTTCTGGCATTTCTTTTTGTAAGCCGGGGGCCATTCCCGCAGGACTAACAGCAGCTTTAAATTCGCCGGCGTTACATGTTAACCGGTAAAGCTGGTTTGCATTGGTATGAAACCGGTCATAGCTTAGTTCATCCTGCACCCACATAAGAATGAGCATGCTGCACGCCATGCCGATGGCCAGTCCTGTGATGTTAAGAGCCGAGTATGCTTTGTAATGAAGTATATTCCTCAGGGCAATTTTAAAGTAGTTCTCGAGCATACCAGGCGAATAAATTTATGGTCCATTTGAAGCCGGAAAAATATGCCAATTTTGCAAATAACTGATTAACAGAAGAATGGCCGTTGCAACATATCAGCGCTGTACGTTTTTGATACAGCGGCCGTTTGATTGTATTACACGGTTGTCAGCTTCGTATGACTATACAAGTTGAGGCGAGAAAAGATAAGTAGTGCTGTTTCGTAGTAAAAATTATGTATTAAGTGTTTTGGTGTAATTCCCTGTAAATAACAATCATCATCTTAACATGGTTAATTAAGCCATTGAATCACACACCAATTCAGTGGTGTATCTGTATAATTATTATCTTTAATACTTAAGGAGAAAAATGATTGAGTCCATTAACTTTGAAAGCATTTTCCAATCTCTGCCTGGTAGTTATATTATCCTGTTACCCGATGCCCCTAAGTTTACCATTATAGCATTCAACAGAAAACGCAGAGATGAATCTTTTACCAAACAGCAGCATATTGGCAAGAGCATATTTGAAGCCTTTCCTGACAGTCCTGAGGATCTACAAGCTGATGGTGTTGCAAAGCTTACAGCATCCCTGCAGTTAGTGCTGCGTGACAAAAAAATGCACGAGATAAGCATGCAGAAATACGATATTGCAACTGACAATCGACGTAGTGTTGAACCAAAATACTGGATGGTAAAAGATGTTCCTGTGCTGGACCAAGATGGTGAAATCATGTACATCATTCATAGTATGCAGGATCTGACCACGGAGATAGAAGTCGGGCAAAGGGAGAACCTCACGCGTCAAAATTTCGAAGATTTCTTCAACCAGGCAAGCGCGCCGTTCGCCGTTTTAACAGGCAGAAAATTTCATTTTAGTTATGCCAATCCTGCCTATATAGAATTAATGAACAACCGGCAACTTGAAGGAAGAGATCTACTGGAAGTGATACCCGAACTGGAGGGTCAACCTTTTTTGCAGCAGATCCGGGACGTGTTAGACACCGGCATCGCCTACCATGGTGTGGAAGTACCGGCTACGGCTCATTTCAAAGGATCAGATTTTGCCACAACAAGGTTCTTCAATCTCTCCTACACACCTTTTCGCGAGAAATCAGGACCGATTAAAGGAGTACTTGCATATGCCTATGATGTATCGGAACAGGTGGCTATGCGAAAAAGAGATCACGCCAACCAACTGAATCAACAAGCATACGATCTTTTTATGCAGGCACCGGTTGGCATCTGCATTTTGAAAGAGCCCGATCACAGGATCTTGTTAGCCAACGCTCCAGTGCTCGAGATTTGGGGCAAAAACAGTTCAATCATTGGCAAGCCTTTGCTTAACGCGTTGCCGGAGATTAAAGGACAGGGCTTTATCGAGCTACTGAACAAGGTAAAGGATAGCGGCACCACTCATTACTCCAATGAGCATTTAACTTCCCTTGTAAGAAACGGCAACAAGGAAGAAGTGTACATCAACTTCGTTTATCAACCTTACTATGATGCCGACGGCACCATTAACGGCGTGATGGCAATTGCTACAGAGGTCACGGAACAGGTTAAGGCGCGCAAACAAATTGAGTACGCCGAAGAAACCGCCCGGATTGCAATTGAATCAGCAGATCTGGGCTCGTATGAAATAAACCTGCTAACCGATGAAATAACAACCTCACCACGTTTTAACAAGATCTGGGGTATCGATCATACAGTACCACGCAGCACTTTCGCCGCGTTTATTCATGAAGAAGACAGGCCTCGAAGAATAGCTGCACACAAGGAATCACTTATAACTGGCAGGCTTTTTTACGAGGCACGCATACTATGGAAAACACAGTCGGTCCACTGGATAAGAGTAAATGGAAAAGTATTGTATGATGCAGATCGCAAACCGGTTCGCCTGCTCGGTGTAATACAGGATATAACAGAGCAGAGAGCTTTTACGGAAGAACTAACAAGGCTGGTAACAGAAAGAACCAAAGAACTTCAAAAAGCCAATGATCACCTTGAAATCAGCAATGGCGAACTGGAACAATTTGCTTATATCACATCGCATGACCTGCAGGAACCTTTAAGAAAAATACAGGTATTCAGCAGTATCCTGCTTGGCAAAACCGGCCTAACGCCCGAATGGCAGATTCATGCCGAAAAAATATCCGCAGCGGCTAAACGCATGGGTGGCCTGATAAGTGACCTGCTTGAATACGCACGCCTTTCACAGGAAACTTCTCCTTTCAGGGAAGTGAATTTAAACGATGTACTGCAATCTGTACTGGCAGATTTCGAATTACTTATTACGCAAAAAAATGCAACCATTGTATATGATGAACTGGAAACCATCGAAGCGGTTCCTCTTCAGATAAACCAGCTTTTCTTCAACCTGCTGGGTAACGCGCTCAAGTTTTCAAATCCGGAGATAAAACCGCTTATAACCATCAAGGCAAACAGGTTAAGTGATGACGAAAAAATTAGCCATTCCCAGTTACAGTCCGACAAGGATTATTATAAAATAAGTTTTACTGATAATGGTATCGGCTTTAGCCAGCAATATGCAGATAAAATTTTTATAGTGTTCCAAAGACTTAACCAGCAGAGTAACTATAGTGGTTATGGTATCGGTCTGGCATTATGTAACAAAGTAGCAGTCAATCATAACGGTATAATAACTGCCGAAGGGTCTGTGGATAACGGTGCCACTTTTACGGTTATCCTGCCTTGTGTTCAAGATAAGGTTTAAAAGGAAAAGTCAACGGTGGCATAGTTTTTACTATTGATAGGATATCAATCAAAATTTATTTTTATGAAACACAAGACATTTATATGGAGCCTGCTTGTTTTATCAGCATTGCAGTTTGCAAATTGTAAGTCCAAAGAAGACAACTCAGCTACAACAACCACAACAACTGTAGATACAACCGTAACGATGGCACCTCCGCCGGCACCGGTAGAGATAGCCGCTGATACCGCTTTGGAAACGGGGCTTAGGGATGCCACCAAAGAGTTTCCTGATGTAAAAGCAACTACCGAAGATGGTGAAGTAACGCTTACAGGAAATATTGAAAGAGATCAGCTACCCACGCTGATGCAGTCAATAAATTCTCTGCATCCTAAAAAGATCAATAATAATTTAACTATTAAATAGGAGAAGATCATGGCACTTGAAACTAAATATGAAGCGGTTATCACCGCTGCGAAGAGGTCGGGCATTACAGATCTCCAGGTGAGAGAGCAGGATAATATTCTGTACATAGATGGTACCGCGCCGAGTGGTGATGTAAAGGACCAATTGTGGTCGATCTATAATACAATTGATCCCGACTTCAGAGCCGGCGATCTTATACTCAACGTAAACGTTGTTCTTGGAGCCGGCTCAAAAGCAAAGGTAATAACAAAGTCTTCAAACTTAAATATCAGGAAGGGTCCTGGTACTGATCAGCCGATTGTTGGGAAGGCGGCGCATGATGAAGAGATAACAGTACTGAGTAAAGCAAATGATCAATGGAGTCTTGTTAAAACCGACAGTGGCGAAGAGGGTTATGTTTATTCGCAATATCTTGATATAAGTTAATTGGTGTTACTAACCCATTAATTTTTAAAAAGGAAAGTCACAAGACTTTCCTTTTTAAATTCTCGTATTGGCCTGAGAGTGGGTAATTTAACCTGTAAAATGCATAGGGTTCTTTTAACCACAAGGCACACAAGGAAGGCACAAAGCGCACAATGGCCTTTTAACAGGTTTTAATAGAAGCGTTAACACAACTACTCAGGGTGTCTTCGTGTTCTTTGTGCCTCCCTTGTGCACCTTGTGGTTAGAAAAAACGCCTGAACACCCAAAGCCTCATGAATTGGTTTTGGTCTATGACTATTTGAAGAGCCTGCGAAACCCACAGAGTTCTTTTAACCACAAGGCACACAAGGAAGGCACAAAGCGCACATTGTCTTTATCACTGTTCTCGAATTTCAAATTTACAAAGAGCGTTCATAAACCCAAAGGCTCATTGCAATGAAAACCACAAACGCAACCCTGATAGTAATATTTACTCATTCAAAAAATTTCAAAGGACATATATAACCCTTCAAATAAAAAGTAGATATAAATGAAAAAATTATATCATTTTTCATAGTTTTAGGTGATAACAAACTATCGAAATATAAATAGTAAGAATATGCTGCAAAGCCTTACGAACTCAGCAAATAGACATATACAATTTCAGTTATGAATTTGCTTACATGCCTACCAAGCAAAATCTTGCTCCACAGACCAATTAATGTGCTCGCTGCAGTAGCAAGCGTGTACAAAGCTACCGGTGACGATGCAATGCTTACGGCTTTCAGTGGCCGAAGCCCATGGAATGTTGAAACAAGTCGCAATGGCGCCAATGTTCCTGCTATTAATAAACTTGATGAAAGACTGGCATTCGATGAAAACTAAGAAAAGCGCATTAACGATCATATTATTTCTGGTAACCAGGTTTTGTGTTTGGTCACAGGAGTTTACAATGGAAGCAGTTACCAGTTATCCTTTTCCGTCAGAAATGACAGTAGCTGCAACGGGATCAAAAGTTGCCCTGGCCATTAACGAAAAAGGCAAACGAAACATCTATGTAGCGGAAGGACCTGCTTTTTCCCTGAGGAAGCTTACGGCTTATAACAAAGACGACGGACAGGAAATTACCGGAATCAATATTTCGCCGGATGGCAAATGGGTGCTGTATGTACGTGGGGCAGATCATGGCGCGTTTGATGAATCCATTGCCAGGAACCCGGCCAGCGGTACAACACAACCAAAGATCCAGTTATTTACAGTGCCCTTTGGCGGTGGTGAGCCCTTACTGATAGATGACGGCGACTACCCGGTTATTTCACCCAACAGTAAAAGCGTGGTTTTCTTAAAAAACGACCAGGCATGGACAGCACCGGTTGACGGCTCAAAAAAAGCACAAAGATTATTTTATGCGCGGGGCGTTACCGGATCAGTCCAGTGGTCACCCGACGGCTCGCGCATTTTATTTGTTTCCTCCCGCGGCAGGCATTCGTTGGTGGGGATTTTCACAGATAGCCTGTCGCCGATCCAATGGATAGCGCCGGCCTTTTCAAGGGATCTCTCACCAAAGTGGTCAACCGATGGCAAGCGAATTGTTTTCATCAGGAAGCCCGCGCGAGGCGGCAAACCGGACTCACTAACTGCGAGAAAGCCTGACCCCTGGGCGATATGGACGGCCGATGTTGAAAGCGGGAAAGCAACACTGTTGTGGGAATCACCAAAGACCCTGCGTGGATCATCACCGGATACCCATGGCCGTTATAACCTTCACTGGGCGGCAGGCGATCGCATCGTATTCTCTTCGTACCAGGATGGCTGGCCACACCTGTATTCTATGCCATCAGCGGGTGGCAACCCCGTTCAGTTAACAAAGGGATCATTTATGCCGGAGCACATCACCCTCACCGGCGATGGTAAATGGCTCTATGCAAGTGCCAATACCGGTTCTGACAAGAAAGACTTTGAAAGACGCCACCTTATTAAAGTAGCCGTCGATAAAGCTGGCGCAGAACTGCTTACACCCGGAGACGGTATCGAATCATACCCGCTGTTGACTGGTGACGGTTCTTCGCTCGTGTTTTTTAGTGCTACCGCTCAACGGCCCGCGGTATTGGCAGTTAAACCTGCACGTGAAAGCAAATTTTCCCTTCCAGGTGAAAAGCTGATTCCGACAGACTTTCCAGCTTCACAAATGGTAACTCCGAGTTCGGTAAAATTTAAAGCTGAAGACGGATCACCTGTGTACGGCCAGCTGTTTGAGCCGAAGGGAAACCAAACAAAAAAACCAGCGATTGTGTTCGTACATGGTGGCCCTGAACGGCAGATGCTGCTCGGCTGGCATTATGGCGACTATTATTCCAACAGTTACGCCATCAATCAATACCTCGTAAGCAAGGGTTTTGTGGTTCTTTCTGTTAACTACCGGTTAGGCATAGGCTACGGATATGAATTTCATCACCCATCCAAAGCATACATAAATGGCGCTTCAGAATACCTTGATATCAGGGCCGCAGGAAAATGGCTGGCTTCACAGCCAGGGGTAGATGCAAAAAGAATCGGCATCTACGGCGGTTCCTATGGCGGATTTTTGGTGGCGATGGCCTTGGGCAAGGATTCAAAATTGTTTGCTGCAGGTGTAGACATCCATGGCGAACACAACTGGACCGTATATAATCCTGACACAAAAGGAGAGCAGGCACCCGATGCAGCCTTATCAAAAAAACTAATCTGGCAATCGTCGCCAGTTGCCTGGCTAAAGGGCTGGTCATCCCCCGTTTTGTTTATTCATGGTGATGATGATGGAAATGTTAGTTTTGACCAAAGTATCGATATAGTAAGGCGTTTTCAACAAACAGGCAAACCCTTCGAAAGCCTGGTGATACCCGACGAAACACATCACTGGATGAAATATTCAAATACGGTTAAAGTAGATGAAGCTATCGTAGAATTTCTGGAAAGAAAACTGAAGTAATAACTTTCTTATCAACCATTAAATTTAATGCCATCAAACCATTTCATTTTTTCACAACGTTATTACTTTTTGCGAGTCTTGTGGCTTATGCCGCGGATACATCCACTGTAAAGGGAAAGATCATCTGCATAGACCCCGGTCATGGCGGAACGGCCCTCACTGATCATTACCGCGTAGGGCCATCAGGGGAGCGGGAAGAATGGATCAACCTTCGCGTGGGATTATTACTGCGTGATATGCTTGAAAAAAAAGGCGCGAAAGTGTTGATGACGCGCACCACCGATGTACAGGTTCCACTTGCAGACCGCGCAGCCGTTGCTGTAAACAACAAAGCCGATCTTTTTGTTTCCATCCATCATAACGCCACAGCGGATTCTTCAGTGAACTTCCCTATCATTTATTTTGATGGTGCCCGATCAGAAAACCTTGCAGGGGTGGCTTTTGGAAAGGCACTCGCCGCTTCACTCAAAAAGAATTTCTATCGCGATAAAACTGTTGTTAGTCTTGCGTCAGACTTTTCAATTTTTCCGCTGGCTGGTGCTGCTGTGCTACGCGGCAGTTATGGCATCCCGGGATTGTTAGCGGAAGCCTCTTTTTTTACCAATGCGGACGAAGAACAACGGCTGAAAACGAAAGATCATAATACAGACGAAGCACGGGCTTACGTATTAGCTATGGAAGATTTTTTTGAACACGCAGTTCCTGTAATCAAAGAAAAAAAGATTCCGCTGGCACTGCCACCATTCAGGGTTTTTGAAGAGGCCGACAGGATGACACCTGTTGCCAAAGAGTGGCTAACCGATTTTAATAAAGCTTTGAAGTTGCAGAAAAAAAAGGATACGGTCTTATTGCGCGAGGCATACAACCTATTCACACGCTCTGCCAAATCTTTTCCGGATTCTTATGTTGCAGCCCAATGTCACTATTACCGTAGTGAGCTGCTGGAGCGCCTTAACCAAAAGAAAGAAGCAGCTTTTGAGAGAACAAGGTTTAAAGAATTTTATATAGAACTTCAATAAATTATTTAGCCCGGCGGACGAGGCCTATTTTTACGTTTCTTCTCGAACTTAGCTTTATCCCGGCGGTTAACAAACTACCCATCGAAATTATGAAGCATTCACTATGGATCATCATCGTTTTATTTTGTTTAAGCGCCAGCGCCCAACAGAAAGCAAACATTCCCCCGGACCTGGATAAGTACATTTCCAAAGTACTGGAGGCATTCAGCGTTCCCGGCGTTGGTGTATCTATCGTTCAGAATGGAAAAGTTTTGTTGTCCAAAGGATACGGCGTAAAAAAACTTGGCACGACAGATCCGGTAGATGAGAACACTTTGTTTCTTATCGCCTCCAACAGCAAGGCCTTTACTGCCACCGCATTGGCTATCCTTGTGCAGGAAAAGAAAATCAAGTGGGAAGATAAAGTAATTGATCACCTGCCCTGGTTCAGGATGAGCGACGATTATGTTACATCGCATATAACTATACGCGACCTGCTGGTCCATCATAGTGGCTTACCTGCTTATGCCGGTGATGCCATGTTGTTTCCACCGTCAACGTATACCCGAAGAGAGATCCTGGAGAAATTGCCGGATATACCACTGGTTCGTGATTTCAGAACAACCTATGCCTATGACAATATTTTATACCTTGCCGCGGGCGAATTGATAGCTACCGTGTCAGGCATGTCCTGGGAAGATTTCATTAAAACGCGCATCTTCGATATTGTCGGTATGACGGAAAGCGTTTCAAAATTTTCCACGCTAAAAGAAAAGAAGAACGTGTCTGCTTCCCATGCGAGGTCAAACGGTGTGGTAAAAGTGGTCGATAATTTTATGGACCGAAACATAGGTGACGCCGGCGACCCGGCAGGCGGCATCGTATCAACAGCGGCCGATATGGCCAAATGGCTGATCACCCAGCTTGATTCAGGCCGAACTCCTTCCAAAGTTCGCATATTCAACCCTTCAACCACCAAAGAACTTTGGAATATAGTGAGACCGATGCCGCTCAGTAAGGCACCGGAAGATTTAAAACCATCACAGTCCGACTTCTGGGGTTATTCTCTGGGCTTCCGTTCTTATAACTATAAACAGTACAAGATTATTGGTCATGGCGGGGCATTGCGGGGCTTTGTGTCACAGATAGCCATGGTACCCGACCTTAACCTTGGTATCACAGTACTCACAAACCAGTCATCATCGGGCGCCTACTGGTCCATCATTTATCACATCCTTGATTATTACATGCAGAACAAGCCGCATGACTGGCTCGGCGGTTACAAAAAATTACAGGATAGCGCACTGGCGCGCGCTGCGGCAAACCGTAAAGCATCGGTAGTAAGCAAAGACAGCGTTGATAAACCATCACTGCCCCTTGAAAATTATACCGGCCTGTTTAAAGAGGTGCTGCTCGGTGATGTAACTATTAAAAAGGATCAAAACAGTATGGTGATGCGCTTTGCCAATGCACCGGCTTTTGTTGCCGACCTTGAATACTATCGCTACAACAGTTTCATCGCTAAATTCCGTGATATGGGTCTCCCTGCCGATGCATATCTTACCTATTCTATTAATCCCGATGGCTCGATAGAACAGGTAACATTAAAAGTAAAGGATGGTGCTGAATCTGTTTTAGATTTCGATGACATGATACTAAAGCCGGTAAAAGAAGTAAAACAAGACTCGGCACAATTAAGGCGATCCATTACGGAAGAATTTGCTACTCACCCTGAAGGAACTTTTGCCGTAGCCTTTAAGGACCTTTCGACTGGCAAACAGTTTTTTATGAATGAGCACGATGTCTTCCACGCTGCCAGTACTATGAAAACGCCGGTGATGATAGAAACGTATAAGCAGGCAGCCGCCGGCAAATTCAAGATCACCGATTCGGTAATTGTAAAAAATAAATTTGTAAGTATTTTTGATGGCAGCTCCTATTCATTAGACTCTATAGACGACAGTGAGCACGACTTGTACACGAAGATAGGCACCAGGCTTCCATTGTACGATGTGCTGCACCGCATGATCACAATGAGCAGCAACCTGGCCACCAATAATGTTGTTGACCTGGTAGGAGCAAA
>JBBPYM010000188.1:0-11990 GCA_038199905.1 Chitinophagales bacterium
ACCTTAACGGTGCCTATATTAACAATAAAGGTGTTGAATTTGGTCTTGGGGCAGATATCATCGAAGGGAAATCTTTTAGTTGGAGTATAAATGCCAACGTTACCCTCGTTAAAAACAAATTTGTCTATCCGCCAGCCGGAAACAGTCCTCTGCAATTTACCGGAGCCTTAAATGGCCAGGGCACAAGCGGAGCATATTCGCAATCAATCTCTCACAACCAGCCAATTGCTGTTTTTTATGTACCGACGTTTAGTGGTTTTGATAAAGATGGGATAGGCGTCTATGGGCCATCATCTGAATACGTAGCAGATCCGAATCCGTCAACATTTATTGGATTTAGTACCGATCTTACTTATAAAAAATTAACCTTGAACATTGGAACACATGGATCGTTTGGTAACAGGATTTACAACAATACAGCCATGAGCGTACTGAATATTTCAAATATTATTGGTGGTAGAAACATTGCATCTGGAATTGTTAAAACAACAGAAAACACTGCTAATGCGATTACACCTTCAACTCGTTTTCTTGAAAGCGGAAACTTTTTCAAAGTTGGTAATCTTTCTTTAAGGTATAATGTTGGTAATGTAGGCAAGGCAATTAAAGGCTTAAGTATTTATACCAGTGTTAATAATTTATTGGTTATTACAAAGTATAAGGGATTTGATCCAGAAGTAAACGTTGATAAAGCCCTGAACGGTATTCCTTCAATCGGCATTGATTATATAGGGTATCCAACACAAAGAACCTTGTTGTTTGGTCTTAATTTTTCTCTATAAACTGTACTTTTTTAAAACTTAAATATGAAATTTCAAAATAAAATAATTGTTTCATTCTTGTTCGCCGGGTCGTTCGGATGTACCAAGCTGGACCAGAAGCTAAACGATAGTTTTACATCTTCTCCAAGTTCAGGTAGCTCAAATGCCACTGCCTTGCTCAATGGCTCTTATAACAGCATGAACGGATTGTTACATTCGCAGGATTTGATGTTTTCACTTCAGGAAACAACAAGCGATGAAGCGCTGATACCAACACGCGGCGGCGACTGGGATGACAATGGGGTATGGCGCGTATTGCACCAACATACCTGGACAACAGTTCACGCACAATTCAAGAATGTGTTTAATGGATTGGGTGGGCTGGAAAGTTCAGCAATCACCACGCTTGCTTTCAATCCGTCCGCAACACAGGCTGCAGAAGCATTATTCTTACGGACCCTTGCCCAATTTTACTTCCTTGATCTATTTGGCCAGGTCCCTTATCGTAATGTTGAAGATTATAATTCCATCACAAGTGCGCCTGTAATGCAGCCTCAGCAAGCCATTGATACAATGGTGGCTACGCTTACCAAGATTATTCCTATTCTTCCAAATTCTAATGCCCCCTACAGGGCTAGTCCCGACGCGGCCCGTTTTCTTTTGATGAAAGTATTATTGAATAAGGGTGCATTTTTAAACAGGTCAACGCCCACTTTTAGTAATGCGGATATGCAACAAGTGATAACCCTTGCCCAGGCAATTACCGCTAGTCCTAACGGTTACGCCCTGACTCCGAAGTATTTTGACAATTTTGGACCGCAGAATTCCACGCTGTCTAAAGAACGAATTCTTGCATGGAATAACACAGGGGCTGCGGCAACTGATGGAATCAATAGCGGTGGTGTTAATGCGCGCTGGATGATGACATTACACTATAATTCCTGGAATGCAAAAGCAGGTAGCGCCGGTTGGAATGGCTTTACTACTGTCGCTGATTTTTATAACACTTTCGGAGCAGGTGACTCACGTGTTGGTGGACAAGCTTACCCTGGTGTAACCAATATATCTGGTCTGAAACCTGGTTTGGTAGTTGGACTCCAGATTGATGAAAATGGCAAGCCTCTGAAAGACCGCCAGGGAAACCCGCTTTCATTCACAAGTGATGTTAACAATATAGAAACTGATAAAAACCGACTAGAAGTGGCAGGAATAAGGGTTGTAAAATATCCCCCTGATTATACTGCATATGATGGTGGTAATCAAACTAACCAGTTACAGATCTTCCGTTATGCCGACGTATTGCTGATGCAGGCAGAAGCTAACATGAGATTGGCCGCTCCCTCTTCTGCAAATGCACTGGCTCTCGTAAATCAGATTAGAGTAGTTCGTGGTGCCGCACCTTTAACCACCATGACACTTGCAGACCCAGCTAATGTATTTAATCCTGCAACGTTATTGGCTGAAAGAGGCCGCGAAATGTACTTTGAAAGCTGGAGAAGACAAGATCTTATCAGGTTTGGCGTATTTTTAAAAGCATGGAAGTTAAAGGCTGCTGACACCGATCCTGCCAGGAACCTGCTGTTCCCGATAGCTCCGGATCAATTACTTGCTAATCCTAATTTAACGCAGAACCCCGGCTATTAATAACAACTTAAATATCATTAGATTGTAAAGGTCATTAGTAATAATGACCTTTACCTTTATATTTACTTTCCAATAAGATTATGCTGGTTATGCTTACCCGTAGCACTTTAAATTGCGCCTGTTTGTTGTTGCTGTTGATAGTTAATTTTTCATGTAAACAAAAACCTGAAGAGCAGCTGTTATTTGAAATGATGTCAAACACAGGCATTAATTTCAACAATAAAGTGCAAGACCAGGAATTAGACAACAGTTTTCTATTCCGCAATTTTTATAACGGTGGCGGTGTTGCTATAGGTGATATTAACAACGATGGTCAGGCAGATGTGTTGCTAACATCTAACATGGCGGAAAACAAGCTTTATCTTAACAAAGGCAACTGGAACTTCGATGATATCACCGAACGGTCTGGCATGAAGCAGGACAGCATGTGGAGCACCGGGGTTGTACTGGCTGATCTGAACAATGATGGCTGGCTTGATATCTACATTTGCAACTCCGGACGTATGACCACTGGCAGACGAAAGAATAAATTATACATTAATAACCAGGATCTGACTTTCACTGAATCATCTGCCCAATACGGACTGGATATTGCCTCTTATGCCACCCAGTCTTCGTTTTTTGATTACGACATGGATGGCGACCTCGATTGCTTTATTATCGCTAACAGCCCTATCCCGGTAAATACGTTGGGCTACACAAACAGGCGGGATATGCTGGCGAAAGACTGGCCTGTTGCGAATTTTGTTAAAGATGGTGGTGATCATCTCTACAGAAATGATGGAGGGTATTTCACAGAAGTCACCAAAGAGGCCGGCATACACGGAACACTAATGAGCTTTGGCTTAGGTATTTCAGTTGGCGATGTAAATAATGATGGCTATCCGGATATTTATGTATCCAATGATTCTTACGAAAGGGATTACCTCTACATCAACCAGAAAAATGGAACCTTTAAAGACAAACTGGAAGAATGCATGCAGCAAACCAGCTTCTCTTCAATGGGCGCTGATATGGCGGATATTAATAACGACGGCTACCCGGAGATATTTACGACTGATATGCTGCCGGAAGATGATTACCGCCTGAAAACACTTGGTGCTTTTGACAATATCGACGTCTATAATAAAAAGCTGGAGATGGGGTTCTATCACCAGTTCATGAAAAATTGCCTTCAACTGAATAATCGTGACAACACCTTCTCAGAGATTGCAAATTATAGCGGTGTGAGTGCTACCGACTGGACCTGGGGAGCCCTGATATTCGACGTTGATAATGATGGGCTGAACGATATCTACGTTTGTAATGGAGTAAATAAAGATGTGACCAATCTTGATTTTATGAATTTTTTCGCCAATGATGTTATTCAGAAAATGGTACTTACAGGTAAAAAAGATAATGTTGACGAAGTGCTGAAAGTTATACCGGTGACGCCTATGTTAAACAAGGCATTTAAAAATAATGGCAACCTGAAATTTTCAGATGAGGGTAAGGCATGGGGATTTACCCAACCCTCGTTTTCAAACGGAGCCGCCTATGGTGATCTTGACAACGATGGCGATCTTGATCTTATCATAAATAATGAAAATCAACTGGCATTCATCTATAAAAATAACAGCAGTCAAATCAATAAGAACCATTTTATTGGTGTTAACCTGAAAGGCAAAGGGCAAAACACTTTTGCGATCGGTGCCAAAATAAGGATCTATAAAGATTCCCGGCTTTTCTATCGCGAACTGATTCCAAGTCGGGGATTTCAGTCATCTATGGATTATAAACAAATAATTGGATTAGGAAAAATTAAGGATGTTGATTCCATGATTATCCAATGGCCAGACCTTTCTTATACCCGCATATTGCATCCTGCAACAGATTCCGTGTACGCGATCGTTGAACCACCCTCAACTCGCGATAAAAATATTGATACAAAGCAAGGTACTTTTCCGCTGACACAAACTTTTTTTGATTCTGTTACAAATGTTTTTGATAAACACAAAGAAGATCCCTACGTTGATTTTTACTATGAAAGAAATATTCCTGTGATGCTTTCACGCGAGGGACCGAAAGCTGCCTGTGGCGATGTAAACGACGATGGTCTTGCAGATATATATGTTGGAGGAACAGCAGGCCATCCAGGGCAGTTATACCTTCAAACCAATTCCGGCACTTTTGAAAAAAAGGACGAAAAAGTATTTTACCAGTTCGCTGAATTTGAAGACGCGGCTGTATTGTTTTTCGATGCAGATAAAGATGGAGACCTCGATCTTTTTGTTGGTCCTGGTGGTAACAACAGTCCGCCATATAGCAGGGCAATGCAAAACCGGTTATTGAAAAATGATGGACATGGAAACTTTTCACTTGATGGAGAAGCTTTTAAAGTCAGTGGGGTAAACGTTGGTGTTGCAATAGCAGAAGACTTTGATCATGATGGCGACCTTGATCTTTTTGTTGGAGGAAGAAGCATCCCCAGGGATTATGGCGTAGACCCGGCAAGTTTTATATTGATCAACGATGGCAGTGGTCACTTTACGGATATTGCTAAAACGAAGAACCCTGAAATTGCGGAAATTGGTATGGTTACCGCTGCAGTGTTTGCCGATATCCAGGGCAATGCAGATAAAGAATTAATAATAGTCGGCGAGTGGATGCCGCCACGGATATTCTCATTCACCGGAGATCGATTCAAAGAGATCAAATCAAACCTGTCAGCCATGTCTGGCTGGTGGCAGTCAGTTGCATTGGCTGACATAAATAACGATGGCAAGATGGACCTGATTTTAGGAAATATTGGAGAGAATTTTTTCCTTTGTCCATCAAAAAAAACACCCGTTAAATTATGGCTGGCTGATGTTGACGGCAATGGTGAAACAGACAAAATTATAAGCCGGACCAGCGAAGGAAAAGATAAACCCATCTTCCTGAGAAATGAAATGCAGGACCAGTTTCCTTTTATAAAAAAAGGTAACCTGAAAAATATGGATTACGCAAAAAAGTCCGTACAGGAATTATTTAAACCGGAAGCTTTGGGTAAAGCCGTAGTGAAAGAATTTAATTATCCTAGTTCGTGTATTGCAATAAATAGCGGAAACGGTAATTTTATTATTCAGAATTTACCTTCGCGTGCCCAGCTATCTTCCATCAATGCGATCGCAACTCTGGACATTAACAACGATGGATTTATTGATCTTGTAACAGGGGGTAATAAGTCAGGGTTTCCTCCGCAGTTGCAGAAGTTGGATGCAAGCCATGGTGACACCTATATCAACAATGGCAAGAGTGGATTCTCATGGATTGGTTCGGCTCAATCTGGATTGGAGGTTCATGGTGAAGTGCGGGATATCGTTAAGGTAAAAGGCAAAGAGAAAAACTACCTCTTATTTTTACGCAATGATGATTTTCCTAAAATGTATCTTGTTAAAAAATTTTAGTCATCAATATCTCCTTCCAAAAATTGTTAAGCACGCTATTTATTTATTGATAAGTATTTATGAAGTATCGCAGGAACCAGGTTGCTTTCTTAATCAACATAATCGTTGTTTTTATTTTTTGTGCTTGTAATTCGAAAAAGCAGCAATCCGCTCCGCTGTTTGAAGTACTGGATAATAAAACTACTGGTTTACATTTCACCAATTCACTGGTATCAACTGATTCTTTTAACGTGTTTGACTACATGTACTTTTATAATGGTGCAGGTGTTGGAACAGCTGATTTTAATAACGATGGAAAGATGGATTTGTTCTTTGCGTCTAACCAGGGGAGTAACAGGCTTTATCTCAATGAAGGTAATCTTCACTTTAATGATGTTACCGTTATTGCAAAAATTCCCGATGATGGTGGCTGGTCAACAGGCGTTTCAGTTGTAGACATTAATAACGATGGACTGCTGGATATTTATGTATGCCGCGTTGGAAAACATAAGGTCCTGAACGGTCATAACCAGCTGTTAATATGCAAAGGAATAAATCAGCAGGGCATACCAACGTATGTAGATGAAGCAAACAAGTATGGCCTGGATTTTTCCGGGTTTAGCACACACGCTGCATTTTTTGACTATGATGGAGATGGGGATCTTGATATGTACCTGCTTAATCATTATATACATCAGAACGGGAACTTCGGGATCCGACAACAATTGCTTCCAAAATCAACCCCCTTTTCAGGTGACAGGATTTACAGGAATGATGGCAACGCTACTTTCACCGATGTTACAAAATTAACCGGCATCAACAGTTCCGTACTGGGTTATGGTTTGGGGATAGTAGTGGCTGATGTTAATCTTGATGGATATCCCGACCTCTATATTGGTAATGATTTTCATGAAAATGATTACCTCTATATCAACCAGAAAGATGGAACCTTTAAGGAAGACATTAACAGACATATCATGCACACAAGTCAGTACTCGATGGGAGTAGACGTGGCCGATATTAACAATGATGGATTTCCTGAAATTATATCGATGGATATGCTGCCTTCTGATCCCTATATACTTAAAAGATCACTCGGTGAAGATGCCCATGACCTTTTTTACCAGAAGATTGGCTATGGATATAATTTTCAATACACAAGAAATAACCTTCAGTATAATCGCAGGAACAGTATGTTTAGTGAGACGGGTTTGTATTCGGGGATAGCCGCTACAGACTGGTCATGGGCGCCATTATGGGTGGACTTTGATAACGACGGACTGAAGGATCTTTTCATTTCCAATGGCATACCGAAAAGGATGAATGATATAGACTACATCAGCTACATTTCAAACCAGGATGTACAGGAGATGATACGTGACAACAAATCTGCCCGGACTAATATGAAACTAATTGAGCGGTTCCCAAAAATAAAAATTCCTAACAAATTCTTTTCAAATAGCGGTAATCTGCAGTTTAAGGATGATGAAGCCAGGATCAAAAACGATCGCCCTACCTATTCTAACGGCGCAGTATATGCTGACCTTGATAATGACGGAGACCTCGACATCGTTGTAAATAATATCGAGGACCCAGCGCTCGTTTACAGGAACACCAGCAACGATCATAAATCCGGATCATACCTAGACATAAAATTAAAAGGTCCTGATAAAAATATAAATGCGCTCGGCGCTAAAATTATAATTTATGCTGATAGTGGTATCAGAACTTATGAAAAGTTCCCTGTGCGGGGATTTTTATCAAGTATGGAAGAACCTGTTCATATTGGTTTGAATAAGACCAAAATTGATTCCATGTTTGTTATCTGGCCAGATAATTCTTACGAGAAGATCCGGTTGAAAGATAAGGAGTCATTACTTAACTTATCTTATTCAAAAGGCCTTCCGTTGTTTGATTATAACAGGATTACAGGACACTTAAAGAATCCTTCGGGGGCTATGATAGATATTACTACTGAAACAAGTCTTTTAAACCTGCATAAGGAAAATCCTTTTAGTGAATTCGATCGTGAGCCATTGATCCCTCATATGGTTTCAACCGAGGGTCCCGGACTGGCAGTTGCAGATATAAACCATGATGGCTACGAAGACATTTTTATAGGATCATCGAAAACAAATAAAAGCGGAGTCTTTATGCAGAGTCCTGCTGGCACCTTTCATCTATCTTCACAGCGTTCACTCGAGAAGGATAGCATGTATGAAGATGTTGATGCCTGCTGGACGGATCTTAATAACGACGGTACCCTTGACCTTGTTGTTGCAAGTGGTGGAAACGAATACTACGGGCCTGATGAACATCTTGCTCCCCGTGTGTACCTTAATAACGGGCAAGGTGAATTGATAAAATATGACAGTGCCTTTAGTTCTTTATATGTTAATGCCTCCTGCGTGATTCCCTATGATTTTAATGGAGACGGGTATACTGATCTTTTCATTGGTGGAAGATCCATTCCATGGGAGTATGGACAGGTGCCAAGATCATATCTCTTGCAAAATAACGGACATGGAAAATTTGAAGATGTAACTGACAGGTTCGCAAAAGGTTTGGCTTATCAAGGCTTTATAACACAGGCAGTCTGGTTTGATATAGATAAGGACGGAGACAAAGATCTTGTTATTTGTTCCGAATGGGGAGGGATCGATGCGTTTATTAATAAGGGGGGAACACTGAATAAACATACGTTGACTGATAAAAAAGGGTGGTGGAATTTTATACTGCCCTGTGATATAAACAACGACGGGAACATAGATTTTATAGCTGGTAATCTTGGTATGAACAGCCGACTGAAGGCTTCTGCAAAGGAGCCGGTAGAATTATACTACACTGACTTCGATGGGAATGGTAAAAAAGAACAAGTGCTGACTTATTACATTAACGGTAGGCAGTTTCCGTTTGCAACAAAGGCAGAACTGGAAAGACAGATACCGATGCTCAGGAAAAAATTTCTCTATGCAGCAGACTTTGCAAAGGCTTCCTTTGAGGACATCTTCACTTCTAAAAAGCTTGGGGAAGCAACGGTATTGACTGCAAATTATTTTCCCAATGCAATACTAATTAATAAAGGCAATCTTAACTTTGACCTTCAGGCCATGCCCTGGGAAGCACAGCTTTCTCCACTAAAGGATGCAGTAGTTGTGAATGCAAACAATGACAGTTTGCCCGACATCCTGCTTTTGGGAAATTATTATGAGAACAATATTGAGATGGGGAGGTATGATGCAGATTTCGGAACAGTGCTTTTGAACAAAGGAAAGAATGGTTTTGTCAGTACGCCTATTAATGGTTTACAAATTAAAGGACAGGTTCGGCACTTAAAAAAAATCATTTTGGCAGACAAGCAGGAAGCTTTTGTTCTTGCAAGAAATGACGATAGTACAATGGTTATCCGGTATAAAGATCATGCCCCTAAAGAATAGCTTTCGTTAATCGATACCCGCTAAGTTGCCTTGTCATGACACGGGTTGACAAATTACCGTAATCCATTTTAACGAATCAGTTTCTGCCCTTCGATCTGTTACAAGAGACTGAAATGGAGCTGCCATCGAGGTGCGATGGTGATCATAAATATAAATTTCCATTTGATTAAATGCCTGTTCAACTGTATGAATACCACCTTTCACGGTGGCTGTAATTGTTTTGTACGGTACGAAACGCTGAAAGAAAAATCTTCCGTTACCGGGAAGAGCTTTGTTTACGGGTATGGCAATCATTGTCTGATACGAACTATCGTATGTTTTTGAAACCCTTAACATAGGTTGATCGGTTTGAATAGCACCCTTGGTTAATAAGTACTGCTTAATGGAATCAATCACGCTGTATATATCTTTCGTTCCGGGATAATGTTTTGTAATAAACCTGGTGGCAATAAGCGTGGAATCTTTAGAAATGATCTCTTTAATTGGGAAGCCATAAACATTGGAACTTTCTTCAAGGAATGTTTGTAAATGTTGAAAGACGGCCGTCATATCTTCTTTGATATCTTTCGCCTTTTTGTATTGAAGCAACCGCTTAAATGGGTTTATGCTGCCTGGAAAATCACATTCCCATTGAATTACTATAGAATAGTTGCCAGGCGACAGAATATTTATTGAAGTATGGAGACTGTCGCGGCCATTTATTTTAAGCACGTCTATTCTATCCGTAAAAAGCCGCTGTATGCTATAACTATTCTTATTGTACAAAAAGGTTCTCGTAGAAAGAAAAGAATCATCTCTTGCAGCAGACTGGCCGGGCCACCATTTCATCCATTGGTTTTCATCAAACAGAAATTTATTAGCCGTGTTTTTTGAGCAGTTAATAGTCGTGATCTTTGAAATTCTAAATGAGGAAGGAATAAAAATATACACCCCCAGGCTGAAAACCAGGCATAAGGTAGCAAGAATGACTAACCACTTTTTCATAGTTCATGAATGCAATTGGTTTATGATACAGTTATAACGCCGATTACTGAGCACAGGTAAAAACGCTTTTAATCGTTCCGGTTTACTTTATTACTTTTTGGTGCTCTATTACAAAGGTTACAATTTCTTCTAACGGGTAATCAATTCTTGAAATTGCATCATTGATATCTTCGCGGCTTACCTGGGCGGCAAAAGAAGGTGTCTTTAGTTTTTTCAAAATGCTTTTTACGTCCAGGCCCTCATACAGTGTTGGCCTTATCAGCGCCGAGGCATGGATGAAACCAGAAAGTTCATCAAAAACATAGATCATCTTATCCATGCTGTTTACCGGTTCTACCCCGAAATACCTGGGTCCATGAGACGCTATGCAGTGAATAATTTCTGGATCGATATTCATTTCTTCCAGTTTTTCAACAATGACCCTGCAATGACTGTCAGGAAATTTTTCCCAGTCTGCATCGTGCAGCAAGCCGGCAAGTTCCCATTTAAGCGCGGTAACATCGTCTGCCTGTTCCTTTTCAAGAGCCCATGCCTTCATAACTCCGCCAACCTGCCGCATGTGCAGGCGAAGCCTGTCATTTGTTATCCATTCATTAAGCATGGCATTGGCATCCTGCAATGACATTACACTTCCACTGTTTGCCGGATCACCAAACTCCGATCTCCCTAAAGGCTGAACTGACATTTTTTACATTTTTATAACTGGCTAATGTAACAAATTGACTGTATACCACAGTTTTTTATGGCACAAAAAACTGTAAAAACTGTTAAAAAACCCCGATTTTATAGCAAAAACCACCTCAATGAAAAAAGAGTGACAAAATATTTATTGATTATCAACTAATTACAGAGGGTGTATTCAAAATACTTCGTTTTTTTGTTGGAATTGAGATTCCGTTTAGGTTACCTTTGCGCCCTTATTTCTTCATTAGCCCTCGGGATAGCGACGGCATCATTAAAAAGTATATAAATGAGTAAACTACATTTCACCACAAAACATGCGAATGAGGCTACTGTTCAACGCAACTGGCACGTTGTAGACGGTACTAATCAAACCGTCGGTCGCATGTGCGCAAAAATCGCCGCAGTTCTTCGAGGTAAAACCAAGGCGTATTACACTCCCCACGTAGATTGTGGAGATTATGTAATTGTTATTAATGCAGACAAAATCGTTTTTACCGGCAACAAGCTGGACGATAAAATGTATCTCACCTACTCTGGCCATCCAGGCGGTCAAAAATCCGAAACTGCACGGAACCTGTTAAAACGCAGGCCTGATGCCCTGATAGAAAGAGCCATCAAGGGAATGTTGCCTAAAAATCGTTTAGGCCGCAAAATGTTCAAAAAATTATTTGTGTACGCGGGAAGTGAGCATCAGCATGGTGCGCAAAAACCTCAACCACTAACATTCTAATTTTTCTCCCTCACGGGGTACAAAAAGCAAATAAATGGAAAAACAAAAAACTGCGGTTGGTCGTCGTAAAGAAGCTGTCACCAGGGTATTCCTTACCAAAGGAGACGGCAAGATCACCATCAACAACAAAGATTACAAGGTATATTTCCCTTTGGTCTATCTACAGAACCAGGTTGAACTTCCTTTTAAAACCATTGAATCAGCGGATAAGTTTGATGTTAAGATCAACGCTACCGGTGGTGGAGTAAAAGGTCAGGCAGAGGCTTCTAAACTGGGTATTGCACGCGCTTTGCTCCAGGTAAACCCGGAGCTTCGTCCTGTGTTAAAAGCAGCGGGTTTGTTA